>NZ_JAMYSG010000010.1:0-213780 GCF_040321815.1 Mesorhizobium sp. M0239 | reverse complement strand
TCGACCTCAACCTCTGCAGACGATAAGTGACAAAACTGTTCGCGATGTCCTCGCACACCTGTTCGCGATGTCTCCGGTCCAAACACCCCCTTGCGGGGGAGATGGCCGGCAGGCCAGAGGGGGGTGCCCAGGTTCGACTTCGGCAGCCTCACTCATGACCGACTACAAGACCCTCATCGACGCCGAGACCTGGGCCTTCATCGAGCGGACCAACTCCTATTATCCGCCCGACACGATCGACTACACGATCGCGCAGCAGCGCGGGATTTATGACCGCATGTGCCGCGAATTCTTTGCCTTCTATCCCGAAGGCGTCGCTGTCGAAACCTCAGCCATTGCGACGCCCATGCACGATATCCCGATCCGCATCTACCGAAGCCCACTCCAGGCAGCCGTGACGGTGCTTTATGCCCATGGCGGCGGTTTCATCCTCGGCGGACTGGACAGCCATGACGATGTCTGCGCCGAGCTCTGTGCACGCACCGGCCATGAGGTGGTCTCGGTCGATTACCGGCTGGCGCCGGAACATCTTCATCCGGCCGCCTTCGACGATTTGATGAGCGCTTTCGCATGGGCCGCCGCGACCCGTTCGCACCCGATCCTGCTGTGCGGCGACAGCGCCGGCGGCAATCTCTGCGCCGCCGTCAGCCATGCAACGCGCGGCCATTCGAAAAGGCCGATCGGCCAGGTTCTGATCTATCCCGGCCTCGGCGGCGACCGGTCGCAAGGATCGTACATAACGCATGCCGAAGCGCCGATGCTGACCACGCGCGATCTCGAATTCTACAAGAACATCCGCACCGGCGGGCAAGACGGCACCGGCGACATCACGCAGTCGCCGCTTGCCGACGCCGATTTCGCCAACCTGCCGCCGACCGTGCTGATCACCGCGCAATGCGATCCCCTGTCGTCCGACGGCGAAGCCTATCGCGACCGCATCGTCGCGGCCGGCGGACGGGCATATTGGTTCGAGGAACCAGGGCTGGTGCATGGCTATCTCAGAGCCCGGCACACGGTGGGCCGCGCCCGAGCGAGTTTTACCCGGATCGTCGATGCGGTGGCCGCCCTTGGACAGGGCGCCTGGCTCTGGTGAGCGGTTTTATCGTCTCGCGGTTTGGGCCTTATTGCACGGCCGCCGCCGCCGCCCGGCCGGCGCTGCGGCCGGAAAAGATGCAGCCGCCGAGGAAGGTACCCTCAAGCGCCGCGTAGCCATGCACGCCGCCGCCGCCGAAACCGGCGGCTTCACCGACAGCGTAGAGCCCCGCAACCGGCTGGCCATCGGCACCCAGCACGCGGCTGTCGAGATCGGTCTGCAGGCCGCCCAGCGTCTTGCGGGTCAGGATGTTGAGGCGCACCGCGATCAGCGGGCCGTTTGCCGGATCGAGCATCTTGTGCGGCTTGGCCGTGCGGATCAGGCGGTCGCCGAGATAGGCGCGCGCCCCGCGCAGGGCGCTGATTTGCATGTCCTTGGAGAACGGGTTGTCGAGCTGCCTGTCGCGGGCGCGGATTTCCCGCTCTACCTGGGCGACGTCGAGCAGCGGCTCGCCGCCGGCCAGCGCGTTCATGCGGGCGACCAGCGTCGGCAAATCGGCCTCGACGATGAAATCCTCGCCCTTCTCCATGAACGCCTTGACCGGACCCGGAATGCCAGATGTGGCGCGGCCGAGCACTTGGCGCCAGCTCTTGCCGGTCAAATCGGGGTTCTGCTCGGAGCCCGACAGCGCGAACTCCTTCTGGATGATCTTTTTGGTCAGGATGAACCAGGAATAGTCGAAGCCGGTGCTCATGATGTGGGAGAGCGTGCCCAGCGTGTCGAAACCGGGATAGAGCGGCACCGGCAAGCGCTTGCCGCGCGCATCGAGCCACAGCGATGACGGGCCGGGCAGGATGCGTATCGCATGGTCGGTCCAGATCGGCGCCCAGTTCTTGATGCCCTCGACATAGTGCCACATGCGGTCGCGGTTGACGATCGAGCCGCCGGCCCGTTCGGTGATCGCCAGCATGCGGCCGTCGACATGGTCGGGCACACCGGTGATCATGCGCTTGGGCGCCGTGCCAAGCCGCTTGGGCCAATTCTCCCGCACCAGTTGATGGTTGGCGCCGATGCCGCCGGAGGCGACGATCACCGCTTGGGCGTGAAGCTCGAAATCACCTGATATTTCGCGCGAACTCTTGTGGCCGCGCTCGACAGCGCTGGGCTGCAGGATGTCGCCACGCACACCGGTCACAACAGCACCCGTCCGCGTCAGTTCATTGACCCGATGACGGAACTTGAAGCTTATCAATCCGCGTTTTTGTGCCTCGCGCACGCGCTGCACGAACGGTTCGAGAACGCCGGGGCCGGTGCCCCAGGTGATGTGGAAGCGCGGCACCGAATTGCCGTGGCCGATGGCATTGCCGCCGCCGCGCTCGGCCCAGCCGACCACCGGAAAGAATTTCAGGCCGCGCTGCATCAGCCAGGAGCGTTTTTCGCCGGCGGCGAAGCCGACATAGGCTTCCGCCCATCTGCGCGGCCAGAAATCCTCGGGCCGATCGAAAGCCGCGGTGCCCAGCCAGTCTTCCAGCGCCAGGTCATGCGAATCGCGGATGCGCATGCGCCGCTGCTCGGGCGAATCGACGAGGAAAAGGCCGCCGAACGACCAGAACGCCTGGCCGCCGAGCGACTGCTCCGGCTCCTGGTCGACGATGATGATTTTCTTGCCGGCCTCGGCAAGCTCGGCGGCGGCAACCAGCCCTGCAAGGCCAGCGCCGACAATGATCACGTCCGCATCGTCAGCCATCTTTCCTCCCAGAATTAGCCGGCTAATTCAACGCAAGGGGTCAGACGGCCTCCCAGCCTTCTTTGCCGCCGGCGCGGAAGATGGCATCGATGACTTTCTGATTGAGCACAGATTCCTCCAGCGTGAAGACGCGCTCCTTGCCGCCCTGTGCCGCACGCGCGAAGGTCTCGACCTCCAGCCGGTACTGCTGCGTGCCGGGAAAGCGGAACACCTGCGCCTCGGAGTGGTTCTGGTTGTGCAGTTCGACGCGGTGGTGGTCGTAGAGCCCGGCATTGAAAGGCGAGAACAACTCGATGAAACCCTTCTCACCGTGGAACACCATGACCTGGCGCGCCGCCATCTGCGTCGACAGGTAGAAGGACAGTTCGAAGTCACCGAAATCGGCGCGGATCGAGGAGTAGATGTCGGTGCCGAATTTCTGGTCGCGCTCGATCGTCGCCTGCACGCGCAGCGGCTCCTTGCCGGTCGAAAAGCGCGTCGACACGGTCGGGTAGACGCCGATGTCGGGCAGCGCGCCGCCGCCGAGGTCGAGCTGGTTGCGCATGTTGCTGGGGTCGACATTGTAGTAGGAGAAGGCACCCTGCACATGGCGCAGCCGGCCGATGGCGCCGCTGGCGATCAGGTCGCGTACCTTGATCCATTGCGGGTGGTAGATGACCATGAAGGCCTCGCAGACCAGCACCTTTTTCTGGTCGCGCAGCTTGATCAGCGGAAGAATGTCGTTGGCGTCGAGCGCCAGCGGCTTTTCGACCAGCACGTGCTTGCCGGCTTCGATGGCCTTTGCCGTCCATTCGACATGCTGCGAAGTCGGCAGCGGGATGTAGACGCCGTCTACTTCTTTCGAGGCGAGCAGTTCCTCATAGGAGCCGAAGGCATGCCGCGCGCCGAAGCGGTCGGCGAGCGCCTTGGCCTTCGACAGGTCGCGGCTGGCGATCGCCGACAGCACGCCATTCTCCGCCTCGACCATGGCCGGCAACAAATGCTCGCGGCCGATCTTGGCCGTCGACAACACACCCCATCGGAACATCAGGCTTCTCCTCTCGATTACAGGCGACGAGGTTTGCCCGAAATCGCCGGAAAAGCCAATGACAAGGTCAGCCCCTTTTGCCGGTCAGCGTCATGTCGAAGTCGACGATGTTGGAATAGATCGGCGTGCCGACATCCATGCCGTAGCGTGACCTCAACACCTTGCCGGTGACATGGAATTTTATGGTGCCAGCCTTGAGACCGCCAAGCTCGGCCGTGAATTTTTCCGGGAACGTCTTGCCGCGCGCCGTCAGCCGGCCGCTGACGAGGGCCGTGGTGTCGCTGGTTCGGGTCACGCTGGTCGAGCGGAACTGGATTTCCGGGTTCTTGGCGGCATCGAACACCGCGTCGGAGCGCAGGAAGGCATCGATACGGCCTTGGCCGGTGCTGACGCTTTCGGGAAAGATGGTGAAATTGACCTGCGAGCGCGCGACATCGCTGTTGTCGATGCGGATCGAGCCCTTGAAGCGGGCGAAGGCGCCATCAAGGCCGCCGCCGCCGACCTTGCCGATGGAAAAGCGGATGCTGGAGTTGGCCGGGCTGATCGAATAGCTGCCGGCGGCGTCACCAAGCGCGACGGCCGCTGAAACAGGCATGGCAAGGCAAGCGGCGACCGCCGCAAATCCGAGGATGCGCGTGTACATGGAGGTGTTCCTTTTTGGAGGCGGCGCTGTGTGCGTCCTCGCCCCGTCAACGAATGAGCCGTCCGATCTATTCCGCATCTGACGAAGGCGTGATCATGCGCGTAAGCACGCCATCCCTGAGCTGGAAATGATGACGCAGCGCCGCCAGGACATGGAGAGCGACCAGCGCCATGCCGGCATAGGCGAGATACCAATGCGTTGCCGCCCAGAAGCTTTCGGCGCCATCCGATTCAGCCAGCGGCAGGTTCGGCATGACGAACAGGTTGAACGGCAGGCTGGGGATCTCCAGCATCGACACCGACACCAGCGCCCAGCCGGACAAGGGCAAGGCAAGCTGGAACGCGTAGAGCGCAAAATGGACCAGCGGGGCGGCCCGACGCTCCAGGGTTCCGACCGAGCGCGGCAGCGGCGGCGTTGCATTGCCGAGGCGCCAGGCGACGCGCAGCACCACCAGACCGAGCAGCAGAAAGCCGAAGGATTTGTGCAGTTGGATCAGTTCGAAGGCGGTGCGCTGACTGGTCAGCCGAACCATGACGAAGCCGAGCCCGAACTGACCGATGAAGATCAGCGCAATCAGCCAGTGGAGAATGATCGCGCCCCAGCCATAGCGGGTCGTGCTATTGGTGATCGATGTTTGCATCGTTGGTGAACGACCGCGATGCCGGTTTTCTTCCACTAGGGGGAGGGGCGAGCCCGCTCTATCCACTCACCTTGAAGAAATCGACAAACGCCCTAAGCGCTGGCCGCATCTGACGGCGGCTCGGATAATAGACAAAGAAGCCGTCGAAGGGCGGGCACCAGTCCTCCAGCACGCGGATCAGCCTGCCGTCGGCGAGCGGTGCGCGGACATAATCCTCAAAGACGAAGGCAAGCCCGGCGCCGTCGACCGCCGCCTGGGCGATCAGATGGTCCTCGTCGAGGATCAGCGGTCCCTCCACCGCCATCTCGATCCTCTCGCGGCCTTTCTCGAATTCCCAGCGGTAGAGGATGCCGCTGGAGAAGCGGAAGCGGATGCAGCGGTGGCCGGCTAGGTCGCGCGGGTGGAGCGGCTTGGGGCTCACCTCGAAATAGACCGGGGCGCCGACCACCGCGCCGCGAAGGTCCGGCCCGATGCGCACCGCGATCATGTCGCGCTGCAGGCTCTCGCCTAGCCTGACTCCAGCATCGAAGCCGCCTTCCACCACGTCGGTGAAGCGGTCCTCGATGACGATCTCCAGCACGATGTCGGGATAGGCCGACGCAAAGGCGCCCAGCCGTGGCGTCAGCGCCAAATGGGCCGCCGTGCGCGGCACGGTCAGCCGCAGATTGCCGGCCGGCCGGTCGCGCGCTTCGATTGCCGTCTCCAGCGCCAGGTCGATCTCGGAAAGCGCCGGCCGCAATCGCTCGAGCAGTTGCGCGCCCTCCTCGGTCGGGGCAACGCTGCGCGTGCTGCGTGCCAACAGGCGCACGCCAAGCCGGGCTTCGAGGCTGGATACCGCGTGGCTAACCGCCGAAGGCGCGATGGCCAATTCCCTGGCAGCGCCGCGAAAGCTGCCGCATTGAGCGACAGTCGCCAGCACCGCCAGTTGTGAAAGATGCGCTCGATTCATTGATCTATCTTTTAGTACAGCCCGTGCGGATGAAAACCGATTATCGAACACAAGGCAAGGCGCTATTTCTCCCACATCGCAACAAGGAGACGCGTTATGCAAACCCGCAAGCTAGGAACTGAATTGAACGTCTACCCGGTCGGCCTCGGCTGCATGGGCATGAGCTTCGCCTATGGCGGCCAAGCGGAAGCCGATGCGATCGCCACGCTGCACCGCGCCGTCGACATCGGCGTCAATTTCTTCGACACGGCGGAAGTCTATGGCCCTTACGAGAACGAGATCCTGCTCGGCAAGGCGCTGAAGTCGGTGCGTGACAAGGTGACGATCGCGACAAAATTCGGCTTCAAGATTTTGGAGGAAGGTACAGGCCTCGACCGCATGGCGGGCGTCGACAGCCGCCCCGAGCACGTCAAGGCGGTCGCCGAGGCCTCGCTGAAACGGCTGGGCACCGATGTGATCGACCTCTACTATCAGCACCGTGTCGACCCCAACGTGCCGATCGAGGATACGGTCGGCGCCATGGCCGAACTGGTGCGCGAGGGCAAGGTGCGCGCGCTTGGCCTGTCCGAGGCGAGTGCCGCGACCATCCGCCGGGCCCATGCCGTTCATCCGATATCGGCCGTGCAGAGCGAGTATTCGCTGTGGAGCCGCGACCCGGAAGACGAGGTGTTCGCCGTCTGCCGCGAGCTCGGCATCGGCTTCGTTCCCTATAGCCCGCTCGGCCGTGGGCTGCTGACCGGCACGATCGGCAAGCCCGAGGCCTTGAGCGACGACGACTGGCGCCGGACCTTGCCGCGCTTCCAGGCCGAGGCGATGGAAGCCAATGCCGCCGTCATCGCCACGCTGGAAAAGCTGGCGGCTGAAAAGGGCGCAACCTCGGCGCAGCTGGCGCTGGCCTGGGTGCTGCACCAGGGCGATTTCATCGTACCGATCCCCGGTGCGCGCAAAATCCGCCATCTCGAGCAGAACACGGCGGCGGCGGACATTGCACTTAGCGCTGTCGAGGTGCAGGCGATTGGCGATGCGCTGTCGCCCGACAAGGTGGTCGGTAGGCGCTATGCGCAGAAGGAGTTGGCGCTGGTGAATGGGTGAAAGCTGGTGAGTAAGCGGAAGGGGTGCTTCGGCGCCCCTTTTCATGCGCGATGGTGCAGAAGGTTGCGTGACGTTGGCGCGAGGCACCCCCCTCTGTCCTGCCGGACATCTCCCCCGCAAGGGGGGAGATCGGATGTCACGCCGGCTTTCGCCAATCACCAACGTTGCAAGAAGGGTGCCGCCGATGAAGTTGCCAATCTCCCTCCTTGCGGGGGAGATGGCCGGCAGGCCAGAGGGGGGTGCCTCGCGCCAACATTCCGGCAACTCCCTACCAAGGCACGACAGTGGTCTCCGGCCAATACTCCTGGGCGCGTCTGCCCTTCACCTCATGCGTGCGCTGATTGTCCATCACCCGGTTCGGTGTGATGCGGAACGAAAAAATATCGTCAAGACCAAATGGAGCCACGATCTCGAGCTGCCCATCCGCATCGTATCGCACACCCACCGCATGGGTCTTCGACGCAAAATAGCTGACGGATTCGCTGGCGCTCGAATAGCGCGGGCAGGGTTGGCAGAACTTCTGCGGATACCATAGATGCACCCGCGCCTGGTTGCGCACCTCGACCGGCAACGCTAGCCCCTCGAAATGCCGCGCCGCCCGGCGGATCACCGCGTCCTCGGCCTCGTAGGACAGGTCGCTGTCATCGAAGTAGAAGAGATCAACGTCCTTGATGCCGTAACCCGAAGGCTTGCCGGTCAGGTGGTTCCAGACACTGTTGTAGAGCGCGCCGGACACCACCAGCCAGCCCGGCAGGTCGAGCGTGCGAGCCCGCGCCAGCGCGTCGCGGACCAGCGGGTCGGCAGGCACGATGGCGAGAAACGCCGCGCGCTGTTCTTCGAAAGGAAGTCCGGAATACCGCAGATGGTCCATCGCCCTTTGGAGGGCGATTCGCCATCTGCTCGCAAGTCTTAGCCGCGCAGAACGCCGCCCGTCTGCTTGCCGACATTCTCGACGATACGCTTGGCCAGTGCCTCGAAATCCTCGTCGGTCAGCGTCTTTTCGACCGGCTGGATCGACACTTCGATGGCAATAGACTTCCTGCCCTCGCCGAGCGAAGCGCCTTCGAAGATGTCGAAGACCGAAACGCCCGTGATGAGCTTCTTGTCGGCGGCGAGCGCCGCGCGGACCAGCGTGCCGGCCTCGACCGACTTGTCAACGACGAAAGCGAAGTCGCGCTTGACCGCCTGGAAGGGGGACAGTTCCAGTTTCGGCTTGGTTTTCGTCGGCTTGGCCTTCGGTTCGGGCACCGCATCGACGAACACCTCGAAGCCGCACAGCGGCCCGGAAACATCGAGCCCCTCCAGCGTCTTCGGGTGGAATTCGCCAAAGGTGCCGAGCACGGTTTTCGGGCCGAGCTTGATGGTGCCGGAACGGCCGGGATGGTACCAGGCTGGACCGCCGGCCTCGATCTGCAGCCGCTCGACCGGCGCACCGCAGGCTTCGAGCGCGGCGATCGCGTCGGCCTTGGCGTCGAACACGCCGACCGCACCCGAATTGCCGGCCCAGTTGCGGCCGGAGCCGTCGAGCTTGGCGGTGCCGCGACGCACACCGGCGGCGACGCGCCGCTGTTGGTCGGCGCCGTCGCCCTCATAGGTGCCCGACACTTCGAACAGCGCCACGTCGCCAATACCCTTGTCGGCATTGCGCTGTGCAGCGGCGATCAGCCCGGGCAGCAGCGACGGCCGCATGTCGGACATGTCGGCGGCGATCGGGTTGGCGAGCTTCAGCGCGGTCTGGCCACCGCCGAACAGCTCGGCATGCTTGGCCGGAATGAACGACCAGGTGACGGCTTCCATCATGCCGCGCACGGCAAGCGCGCGCTTGGCGGTGCGGGTACGGACCTGCAGCGTGGTGAGTATCCTGGCGTTGACCGCGTCATGCGCACCGAGCGGCTGCGGCGCGATGTTGTCGACGCCGTGGATGCGCATGACTTCCTCGACCAGATCTGCCTTGCCATCGACGTCGGGGCGCCAGGACGGCACGGCGACGTCGAAGACGCCCGATATCTTTTCTTGAGACGAGAAATCTCGTGTGCCGGGCGGCGGAGCAACATAGTTGGCATGGGGTCGATAGGTTGGCTCTGCACTGAAACCCAGGCGCTCAAGGATAGATAGGCTCTCATCCTCGTCGACCTCGATGCCGGTCAGCCGCTTCACTTCCGCCAGCGGGAAGGAAACGATCTTCGGCTGATAGTCGGCATAACCGACGACTTCCATTTCGGTCGGCGTGCCGCCGCAGAAATCGAGCACCAGTTTCGTTGCCAACTCGACGCCGGGAACCATGAATTCGGGGTCCACGCCGCGCTCGAAGCGGTAGCGCGCGTCGGTGATGATGCCGAGCGTGCGGCCGGTGCGCGCCGTGGTGATCGGATCCCAAAGGGCGGATTCGATCAGCACGTCGGTCGTGTTCTCGTCGCAGCCCGAATGCTCGCCGCCCATGATGCCGGCGATGGACTCGACGCCATTGTCATCAGCGATGACACACATTTCCGGCGTCAGCGTGTATTCGCGGCCGTCGAGCGCCTGCACCTTTTCACCATCGCGCGCGCGGCGCACGACGAGATTGCCGGCAACCTTGCTGGCGTCGAACACATGCAGCGGGCGGCCGCGGTCGAAGGTGACGTAGTTGGTGATGTCGACCAGCGCGCTGATGGGTCTCAGGCCAATGGCGATCAGCCGCTGCTGCAGCCATTTTGGCGACGGCCCATTCTTGACGCCCTTGACCAGGTTGAGCGCGAAGCCGGGGCAAAGCTCCGGCGCTTCGATCGTCACCTTGACCGGACACATGCCATTGCCGACATGCGGCATGATGGCGCCGCCAACGAGGCGGCCAAGCCCGCTCGCCGCCAGATCCCTGGCGATGCCATAGACGCTGGTGGCATCCGGCCGGTTCGGCGTCAAATTGATCTCGATGACCGGATCGTCGATATGCGCATAGGCGGCGAAGCTGGTGCCGACCGGCGCATCCTCGGGCAGGTCGATGATGCCGTTGTGTTCGTCTGACAGTTCCAGCTCGCGCTCGGAACACATCATGCCGTGGCTTTCGACCCCCCTGATCTTGCCGACCGCCAGCGTCACGTCGATGCCGGGCACATAGGTGCCGGGCGCGGCAAAGGCGCCGATCAGGCCAGCGCGGGCGTTTGGCGCGCCGCAGACGACCTGCACGGTTGGCTTGCCGTCGCCCGTATCGACGGTCAGCACGCGCAGCCGGTCGGCATCGGGATGCTGGACCGCCGTCAGCACCCTGGCGATGACGAAGGGCTTCAGGCTTGACTTGTCGTCGACATGCTCGACTTCGAGGCCGATCGAGGTCAGCCGCTCGACGATCTCGTCGAGCGTAGCGTCGGTCTCTAGGTGGTCCTTGAGCCAGGAGAGGGTGAATTTCATGGGGCTGTTCCGTCTGGTCTTTTGACGCTTGATTTCAGATGTCTCGGCAGGTCGTCGGACATATGCAGGTAGGGCAGCTGCTCGCCGACATAGGCATGCAGCGTGGGTTCAAAATCGGCTGGCATGTCCATGGTGCCGAGCATGAAGTAGATGTCGTCTTCCAGCCGCTCGTCGACATAGGCGATGGGTGAGCCGCAAGTGCCGCAGAACGAGCGCGTCACCGGGCCGTTCTCGAACATCTTCAGCGCCTTGCCGGTGAACGCGACCTGACCGGCCGGGAAGCCGACAAAGGCCGATACCGGCGCGCCGCTGGCCCGCCGGCAATCGCCGCAATGGCAATAGCTGACGTGGTGCGGTTCGGCCGATGCCTCGAACCGCACGGCGCCGCAGCGACAGCCGCCGGCGTAGGGCGCTGTCATGCGCTCAGGCCCCCAAACAGCGTCGGCATGTCGAGCGGCCTGAACCCGTAATGCGACAGCCAGCGCACGTCGGCATCGAAGAAGGCGCGCAGGTCCGGCATGCCGTATTTCAGCATGGCGATGCGGTCGATGCCCATGCCCCAGGCAAAGCCCTGATATTCGTCCGGATCGAGCCCGCCATGGCGCAGCACGTTGGGATGGACCATGCCGCAGCCGAGGATCTCCATCCAGTCGGAGCCTTCGCCGAAGCGCACTTCGCCCGGCCGCGAGCGGTCGCACTGGATGTCGACCTCGAGGCTCGGCTCGGTGAACGGGAAGAAGGACGGCCGGAAGCGCATCTTGACCTGCGGCACCTCGAAGAAGGCCTTGCAGAACTCCTCCAGCACCCACTTCATGTTGGCGACGTTGGCCGTCTTGTCGATCACCAGCCCCTCGACCTGATGGAACATCGGCGAGTGAGTGGCGTCCGAATCCTGGCGGTAGGTCTTGCCCGGAATGACGATGCGGATCGGCGGCTTCTTCGTCTCCATGGTGCGGATCTGCACCGGCGAAGTGTGCGTGCGCAAAAGCTTGCGCTCGCCCTTCTCGTCCGGCTGGAAGAAGAAGGTGTCGTGCATCTCGCGCGCCGGATGGCCTTCGGGGAAATTCAGCGCAGTGAAATTGTAGTAATCGGTCTCGATATCGGGACCTTCCGCGATGGAAAACCCGAGGTCGCCGAAGATCGCCGCGATCTCATCGATGACCTGGCTGATCGGGTGGATACGGCCGCGCTCGGCCGGCGACTGCCGCACCGGCAGCGTCACATCGACCCTTTCGGCGGCGAGGCGGGCGGTGATCGCCACATCTTTCAACTCGGCCTTGCGCACCGTCAGCGCATCTGTGACGCGGTTCTTGAGCCCGTTGATTGCGGGGCCTTTGACCTGACGCTCCTCAGCGGTCATGGCGCCAAGGGTCTTCAGCATCTCGGACACGGCGCCCTTCTTGCCGAAAGCAGCGATGCGCACGGCCTCGATGGCCGGCTCATCGGCGGCCGAGGCGATTTCGGCCAGAAGTGAGTTTTCAAGCGTATCCAGGCCAGTGGTTGCGTCGTTCACGGTCAAACTCGCTACGTTGGAAATCAGCTCAAAGTGAAAGTCACTTTTAAGTTGAAAGTTCAGGCAAAAGAAAAACCCGCGCCAGCCGTGCCAGCGCGGGTTCCCCAAATCAGAATTGCGAATGCTTGGGAAGCGCTGGTCTTAGGCGACAGCGCTTTCAAAAGCGTTCGGCGTGGTGTTCTTCAGATATTCGAGCGCCACCTTGGCCTTGGCGACCAGGGCTGCGAAAGCCTGCGGCTCATGGATGGCCATGTCCGACAGGATCTTGCGGTCGATCTCGATGCCCGACTTGTTGAGGCCGTCGATGAAGCGGCCATAGGTCAGGCCATGCTCGTGCGTCGCGGCGTTGATGCGCTGGATCCACAGCGCGCGGAACGAGCGCTTGCGGTTCTTGCGGTCGCGATACGCGTACTGCATCGACTTTTCCACCGCCTGCTTGGCGATGCGGATGGTGTTCTTGCGGCGGCCGTAGAAGCCTTTGGCGGCTTTCAGGACCTTCTTGTGCTTGGCGTGCGAAGTGACGCCTCTTTTTACGCGTGCCATGTCATGATCTCCTTAAAAGCAATTCCAGGAAAAGTGCCTTGCGGTTTTCCGTTCGGAATTGCGTAAAACAAATGCGTGTCCGGACCGAATGATCTTATTTTGGCGAATGATGTTTTCCAAAAAGTCTGCAACTTTTTGGCATCATTCCCTAGAGACCGTTCGGCAGAAAATTCTTGATGACCTTCTTGCCATCCGGTTCAGCCAGAACCATCGTGCCGCGGGCATTTCGAATGAACTTGTTGGAACGCTTGATCATGCCGTGACGCTTGCCGGCCGCAGCCGACAGGACTTTACCCGTACCTGTGATCTTGAACCGCTTCTTGGCGGCCGATTTGGTCTTCATCTTGGGCATTTTGCTACTCCGTATTGTTGGCGCACTATCGCGCTTCTTGTTCGCTTCGGGCCGACCAAAGCCCGAAAAGCAAATGAAACCGCCACGGCATGCCCTGCCGGGCGGTTTTCTTGAACGGCGGTGCTATACGTCAAAGACGGCCCGCGTGCAACACCTGTGGAGATGCGGCGCTGTGTCCTTGGTCAGGGCAGCGTGAACCAGACCGGCAACATGCCTGACAGCTGGGCTCCGTCTATCAGCTCGAAGGCCGGCAGGGCGACGAGGAAGACCAGGCCGTCGAGCAGCGTGGTCAGCAACAGGCGGGGCTTGAAGCTGCCCGTATCGCCCTCCTGGTAGAGCGACAGCTTCGGGAAGAAGCGCGGCACCTTCTCCAGATAGGCCTGGTACGGCGCGCCGAGCGCTTCCTTGAGGAACTTCTCTTCGCGCAGGATGACGATGTGGAAGGCACCCGCGCACAGCAGCGCAAAGAGGATGATGCCGGAGAACGAGCCGATCTGGGCGCCGACGCCCGCCGCGGCCACGGTCGAGAACACATAAAGTGGGTTGCGGGTGATCGAGTAAGGCCCGCCGGTCACCACCTCGGAAGATTTGCGCCCGCCTATGTAGAGCGTCGCCCAAAGGCGCCCGACGATGCCGAGGAAAATCAGCAGCACGCCGAACATTTCGATCGACTCATGCACCCAGGTTTCAGGCGGAAACGTCGATTGGCCGAACAGCAGTGCCAGAAACAGCACCACCACCAGCACCGCAAGCACCATGCGGCGCATATGCTGGTAGTTGCCCAGCCCGTGTGCCTCGACGGGCGCAGACTTGATTTCATTGACCATGGCGGAATCCGATCGTCGAAAAACTTGCCGGCGATCGCAGCTTCTGGCCAAGAAAACAGGGCCCCGCCGATCGTTGGGACGGCTTGCAGGATAATTCAGGCGGATTTAATGCATGTCGCCTCTTTTGACTGCCTACCGCAGCTCAATACAGCCAGAAGAGGACGGGAATTACACCGCTTTCCTGTCCGGACTCGATGAGTTCGAAAAACGGTATGGAAACCAGAAACATCAAGCCGTCGCGCAGCGTGTGATTGAAGATGCGCGGTGTGAAGGTGACCTCGGCCTGATCGCGATAAAGCCGGGGATTGGGAAAAAAACGCGGCACCCGTGCAACGTAGTCCTTGTACGGCGCCCCGAGCACGGTCGTCAAATGCCGTTCCTCGCGCAGCGTGACGATGTGGAACGCGGCCGCGCACAAAACCGCCGACGCTACCGCGACGATCGCGCTGCCGGTCTGGGTGCCAATGCCGACGGCCGCTACGGTGGAGAAAAAATATAGCGGGTTGCGCATCACCGAATATGGGCCGGTTGCAACCACTTCGGCCGACTTGCGGCCGCCGATATAGAGGATCGACCAGAGCCGGCCGCCGATTCCGATCAGTATCAGGGCGATCCCGTGCGCCTCTATGCGTTCGTGGGTCAGTTCATCGTGCGGGGAGCCGCCGAAGATCAGCAAAGCGCAAAAAGCGCCGATTAGCAGCGCCAGCAGGACGCGCCGGCGCCGCTGATAGCGACCCATTTCACTTGTAGAACGTGCCGCAGCGGTCATGGGAGAATCCTTTCGCCGCGAGGACCGGCAACCAGAATCCTTGTCGAAGCAACTTGCGGAGAAATCATGGCGGAGGCAAAACAAAACAAAAGCCGCCGAAGCGGCCTTTGCTTTTGACGGGGATCGCTCTAGCGCGGCGACAGCACCATCATCATCTGGCGGCCTTCGAGCTTCGGTTCCGCTTCGACCTTGGCAATCGTCGCCACTTCCTCGCGGACCTTGTTCAGAAGCTGCATGCCGAGTTCCATATGCGCCATCTCGCGGCCACGGAAGCGCAGCGTCAGCTTGACCTTGTCGCCTTCCTCGAAGAAGCGGCGAACCGCCTTCATCTTGGTCTCGTAGTCATGGCTGTCGATGTTCGGGCGCATCTTGATCTCCTTGATCTCGATGACCTTCTGGTTCTTGCGCGCCTCGGCCGCCTTCTTCTGGTTGGCGTATTTCAACTTGCCGAGATCGAGGATCTTGACGACGGGGGGCACCGCATTGGGCGATATCTCGACGAGATCGAGCCCAGCCTCTTCGGCGAGCAGCAACGCATCGTTGATGGAAATATCGCCGCGGTTCTGGCCATCGGCGTCGATAAGCTGGACCCGGGGAACCCGGATGTCACGGTTGGAGCGCGGGCCATCCTTGGTCGGCGCCGCTGCTTTGAAAGGTCTGCGAATGGTCGTGGTCTCCTTGGCCGTTTCGTTCAGGTTCGTCAGTGTTGATGCGTGGACGCGCAATGTGGTGAGCGCGCGGGCGGAGTCAATAGCACAGCATTGACAGAAAATCACCCTGATCGCTGCTCTGCACCAAACAAACAACATCGTGAGCACTTTTCGCCACGCCACCGGCTGTGTCACAAGACCCGCGTTGAGGAAAAGCCATGACTGCTACGCCCCCAATCTTTCTGGATGTAGATGGATCGCGCATCGCGGTGCGCCATACTGCTGGCTCTGCGCCAGGCATCGTCTGGCTCGGCGGCTACAAGTCGGACATGCTGGGCACGAAGGCGCAGACGCTGACGGACTGGGCGGCGAAAGAAGGCCGCGCCTTCCTGCGCCACGATTATTCTGGCCATGGCGAATCCGGCGGCGCCTTTGCCGACGGCACGATTTCGACATGGCTTGCGCAGAGCCTTGCCGTGTTCCGGCATTTCACCCGGGGCAGCCAGATCCTGGTCGGCTCCTCGATGGGCGCCTGGATCGCGCTGCGCATGGTGCAGGAATTGCGCAAGGCAGGCGATAGCAACGTCGCCGGCATGGTGCTGCTGGCGCCAGCCCCGGATTTCACCGCCGACCTGGTCGAACCGGTGCTGACCAAGGCGCAGAAGCGCGATCTCGCCAAAAAAGGTTTCTTCGAAGAGCCGTCGGACTATTCCACGGAACCCTACATCTACACCCGCGCCCTGATCGAGGACGGGCGCTACAACCGGGTTATGACAGGCCCGATCGACACCCATTGCCCGGTGCACATCCTGCAGGGCCTGGCCGATGCGGACGTGCCTGCAAGCCACGCACTGAAGCTGGTCAGCTTGCTGCCCGCCGACGACGTGACACTGTCATTGATCCCCGACGGCGACCATCGCTTGTCGCGACCCCAAGATCTCGACATGCTGGTGCGGGCCGTCGATGCGATGGCGCAGAGGGGAAACTGATGCGCCTTTCCATCCCGATATCCGCCTTCGTCGCGGCGATCGTCGGCTTCGGCGGCACGCTGGCCATCGTCATCGCAGCCGCCACCGCAGTCGGTGCGACGCAGATCGAGACGGCAAGCTGGGTGACGACGATCTGCCTGGCCATGGCGATCGAGAGCCTGTGGCTGTCATGGCGCACGAAAATGCCTGTCATCACCGCCTGGTCGACGCCGGGCCTGGCGCTGATCGCGGCATCGAGCGGCTTTTCGATGAGCGAGGCCGTCGCCGCCTTCATCGTCACCGGCGTCCTTCTGATCGCCACAGGGCTGTTTCGGCCCCTGACCAAGCTGATCTCGAGGATACCGCCCTCCGTCGCCTCGGGCATGCTGGCCGGCATCGTCGTCACCTTCGCGCTCAATGCGGTGAAGACCATTCCGATCGACCCGTGGCTGATCCTGCCGCTGATCGCCGTCTTCTTCGTTATCAGGCTGTTCAACCCGGCGCTGTCGGTGCTGGCGGTTCTGATCGGCGGTGGCCTCGCCGCTTTCCTCACCGGCCGTGTCGGTGGCCTGCCGACACCGGAACTGTCGACGCTGACGCTGATTGCGCCTGACTTCACCACCAAGGCGGTGATCGGCCTGGCACTGCCGCTCTATCTCGTCACCATGGCGTCGCAAAACCTGTCCGGCCTCGCCGTGCTGCGCGCCGCCGGCTATCACCCGGAGCCCGGCCCGCTGATCGGTGTCACGGGCCTGTTTTCGCTGCTCTCGGCGCCGTTCGGCGGCTCGACGACCAATCTGGCGGCGATCTCGGCGGCGATCTGCACCGGACCGGACGTCCACCCCGATCCCGCCGAGCGCTGGAAGACCGGGCCGTTCTATGCGCTCGCCTATCTCATCTTTGCTATTTTCGGCGCTTCGCTGGTGGCGATCTTCGCGGTGCTGCCGCAGAGCCTGATCGTGCTGGTGGCAGGCCTGGCGCTGATGGCGTCGCTCGCCAACGCGCTGTCTATCGCGCTGAAGGAAGAGGCGGATCGCATGGCCGCCACCGTCACCTTTGTCGTCACCGCGTCGGGCCTGACGCTGTTCGGCGTTGGCGCCGCATTCTGGGGCCTGATTGCCGGGTTGGTCGTGCTTTCCCTCGATATGATCAAAAAGCGATAATCATTTCAGATGCTTGTCCGGATTTGGCGGACATTGTCTTGAATCGCCGTTTTTCTCTTCCCATTTCGATTCCACGCAGCCGGGTTTGGCTGTCTCCAACCGAAGGAATGGGAGAAAATGAACACATCCGCATTGATCCGTCCGGCCTGGACGCCGGCAACCATCGCGTTGATGGTTGTGGGTTTCATGGTGTTCTGGCCACTCGGCTTCGCCATGCTCGCCTACATCATTTGGGGCGACCGCCTCGATGGCTTCAAGCGTGACGTCAACCGCGCGACCGACGGCATCTTCGCCGGATGCCGCCGCGGTTCCGACAAGGCCGCGCGCTGGGGCAATGGCTCCGCCCGCACCGGCAACGTCGCTTTCGACGACTGGCGCGAAAAGGAACTGGAGCGCCTGAACGAAGAGCGTCGCAAGCTCGACGAGATGCTGACCCAGTTCGACGAGTATGCCCGCGAATTGCGCCGCGCCAAGGACCAGGACGAGTTCGACCGGTTCATGGCCAACCGCAACAAGTCGACGGCTCCGACGAAGGCCGATCCGGGCGCCGGAACGACGACCACCAAGCGTGGCAAGGGTTCGAACCTGCTTGACGACTGACGCCCGACGCATGACCCCGAAAACCGGAACCGGTTTTCGGAAAGGATCATGCGCCAACTTAGAGTGCTACAGCGTCCTTTGCGCGTCCCAGAGGTCGCGCGGCGCTGTAGGACAGGCCAAGGTATGACGACGGCGTCGCGCGAGCGGCGCCGTTTCTTTTTTGTTCTAGTCGTTTTTCTCGAATCGCGTATCGTCCCGCCATGACTCTCGGCTTCTTTCGCAATCTGACAAAGCCCAAGCCCACGCCTGTCGTGGAACGCGAATATTGCGTCGCCGGCCGCACGCTGCCGCTCAAAATCGTCGAGAGCGCCAGGGCGCGCCGAATGACGCTGCGCATCGATTCAGGCGGCCAGGGTCTGCGCATCACCGTGCCGCCAGGCCTGCGCCGCGGCGAGGTGGACAGGTTCCTCGAGCGGCACCAGGACTGGCTGGAGCAGCGACTGGCCAAGGTGCCGACGCGGCCGCAGGTGCGGCCAGGTATCAGGATCCCGGTGCGCGGCGTGGCGCACCGCATCGTCCATGAACCATCAAAGCGCGGGACCGTGACGGTGTCGAGCGATGAGCGCGGCCCGCTGCTGATCGTGCACGGCGATCGCATACACCTACCGCGCCGCATCGCCGACTTCCTCAAGCGCGAGGCCAAGAAGGACATCGAGAAGCTGGTGCTCAAGCACACCCAGGCGTTGGGCAAACGCGCCAAGGCCGTCCGCTTCAAGGACACGTCGAGCCGCTGGGGCTCCTGCACCTCCGAAGGCAATCTGTCCTTCTCCTGGCGCATCATGATGGCGCCGTCGCCGGTCATCAACTACCTTGTGGCGCATGAAGTGGCGCATCTCAAGGAGATGAACCATGGTCCGAAATTCTGGAAATTGTGCGAAAAGCTCTGCCCCGACACCGATCGCTGCAAGGACTGGCTGAAGCGCAATGGCGGTGCGCTGCAGGCGATCATGTTCGAGTAGGCGGCAGCCGAGCGGCACGTCGAGCGCAGTAGGCTACTCGCGCGACCGTTGGAGATTGGCGAAGCTATCTCCAACGTCGTCATCCTAGGGCGGAGCAAGGAGCGAAGCGACGCGGCGCAGACCCTGGGATCCATGCCGTGACGCACGAGCGCCGCAACGGTGCAGGTCTCGGATATCCGCCAGAACAAAACGACCTTTTCAGCAACGCGTTCATTCTCCACCGCCGCATCCTTCGGTGGATGTCACGGCATGGATCCTAGGGTCTGCGCTCCGCTTCGCGTCGCTCCGCCCTAGGATGACGAAATTCAGTCGTCATTCGCCGCATTAAGCTCTTCCGGCCGCAACCCCTCATCGCCATGATGCGGCCACGGCAGGAAATTGCCGTCGAATTCATCGCCGCCGAAATAATCGAGCGCCCGGTGCGCTTCGGCGCCATTGAAGGCAGCCTTGCCGAGCAGGTGCGCGATGACCTCGCGCGCCTGCGCTATCTTCTGCCTGAGTTCGGCAATTGTCCTGTCGGTCATGATCGTGCTCTCCCCGCCTTGCTCCTGTCCATCCATAGGTAGCGCCTTTGGCCGTGCCGGCAAACAGCACGCTTTTTCTCGACTCTTTTCGCTTTTCATGCCAATTCCCGCGCCATGGCACTCGACATCAAGATCTGCGGCTTGAAGACCGACGGGGCAATGGCCGCGGCGCTGGCCGGCGGCGCCAGCCATGTCGGGTTTATCTTCTTCGCCAAAAGCCCGCGCTATGTCGAACCTGCCGAGGCTGGCCGTCTGCGCGAGACTGCGCGCGGCAAGGCGATGGCGGTTGCCGTCGCCGTCGATACCAGCGACGCCTTCCTTGATGAAATCGTTGCTAAAATGCAGCCTGACATGCTGCAGCTGCATGGTGCGGAAACGCCCGAGCGCGTCGCCGAGGTCAAAGCCCGCTATGGCCTGCCGGTGATGAAGGCGCTGCCGCTCAGCGAGGCCGCCGATCTCGAACGGATAAAGCCGTTCATCGGCATAGCCGACCGGTTCCTGTTCGACGCCAAGCCGCCGAAAGGCTCAGAGCTGCCGGGCGGCAATGGTGTGGCCTTCGACTGGCACATCCTCGCCGGCCTTGACGGCAGCGTCGATTACATGCTTTCCGGTGGGCTCAACGCCGCCAATATCGGCGATGCCCTTCGGCTTGCCGACCCGCCCGGAATAGACATTTCCTCAGGCGTGGAAAGCGCGCCGGGCATCAAGGATCCGGCGCTGATCGAACAGTTTTTCCGGGCCGTCAGGGCCGCGCGGAACACCTGCGCAGCCTGAGCGTGCTGTAAACGACAAGCCAGGAGATCGGCGATGAACAAGCCGGCGACACCCAATTCCTTCCGCACTGGGCCCGACGAACAGGGCATGTTCGGCATTTTCGGCGGTCGTTTCGTTGCCGAAACGCTGATGCCGCTGATCCTCGATCTGGAGCGGCACTGGAACGAGGTCAAGAACGATGCGGATTTCAGGGCCGAGCTGACTGACCTGTCGACCCACTATGCCGGACGGCCGTCGAAGCTTTATTTCGCCGAGGGGCTGACCAGGCATCTTCGTGAGGTTTCCTCGGCGAAGGGCATCGGGGGCGGCGCAAAGGTCTATTTCAAGCGCGAGGATCTGAACCACACCGGTTCGCACAAGATCAACAATTGCCTCGGCCAGATCCTGCTGGCCAAGCGCATGGGCAAGAAGCGCATCATCGCCGAGACCGGTGCCGGCCAGCATGGCGTGGCCTCAGCCACGGTTGCGGCCCGATTCGGCTTTCCCTGCGTCGTCTATATGGGCGCCACCGACGTCGTCCGGCAAAGCCCCAATGTCTTCCGCATGAAGCTGCTGGGCGCCGAAGTGCGGCCGGTGACCGCTGGTCACGGCACGCTGAAGGACGCCATGAACGAGGCGTTGCGCGACTGGGTGACCAATGTCGAGGACACCTATTACCTGATCGGCACCGCCGCCGGCCCGCATCCCTATCCGGAGCTGGTGCGCGACTTCCAATCGGTGATCGGCATCGAAGCGCGGGCGCAGATCCTCGAGCAGGAAGGCCGGCTGCCCGACACCATCATCGCTGCTGTCGGCGGCGGTTCGAACGCCATCGGCCTGTTCCATCCTTTCCTCGACGACAAGGAGGTTCGCATCATCGGCATCGAGGCCGGGGGACGCGGTCTCGACGGCATCGAGCATTGCGCCTCGATGAATGCCGGCGCGCCGGGCGTGCTGCATGGCAACCGCACCTATCTCCTGCAGAACGCCGACGGCCAGATCATGGACGGGCATTCGATCTCGGCCGGCCTCGACTATCCCGGCGTCGGGCCGGAGCATTCCTGGCTGCGCGATTCAGGCCGCGTTGAATACGTGCCGATCCTCGATGACGAAGCGCTGGAGGCCTTCAAGCTGACGACGCGCGTCGAAGGCATCATCCCGGCGCTGGAATCCGCGCATGCCATTGCGCATGCGGTGAAGATCGTGCCCGCCATGGACAAGGACCAGATCGTCATCGTCAACCTGTCCGGCCGTGGCGACAAGGACGTGCACACGGTGGCTTCGATGCTGGGCATGGAGATCTGATCATGGTGACCCGCATCGACCGCCGCATGGCAAAACTGAAAGCCGAAGGCCGCCCGGCGCTCGTCACCTATTTCATGGGCGGCGACCCGGACTACGACACCTCTTTGTCGATCATGAAGGCACTGCCCAAGGCTGGCGCCGACATCATCGAGCTCGGCATGCCGTTCTCCGATCCGATGGCCGACGGCCCGGCAATCCAGGCGGCGGGTCTCAGGGCGCTGAAAGGCGGCCAGACGCTGGTCAAGACGCTGAAGATGGCAGCCGACTTCCGGACCGGCGACAATGAGACGCCGATCGTGCTGATGGGCTACTACAATCCGATCTACATCTATGGCGTCGACCGCTTCCTCAAGGACGCGATCGCCAGCGGCATCGACGGGCTGATCGTCGTCGACCTGCCTCCGGAGATGGACGAGGAACTGTGCATTCCGGCGCTGAAAGCCGGCATCAATTTCATCCGGCTGGCCACACCCACCACCGACGACAAGCGCCTGCCCAAGGTGCTGCAGAACACGTCGGGCTTCGTCTATTACGTCTCGATGACCGGCATCACCGGCTCGGCGCTGGCCGACACCGGCAAGGTGGCGGCGGCGGTCAAGCGCATCAAGGGCCATACCGACCTGCCGGTCTGCGTCGGCTTCGGCGTCAAGACCGCCGAGCAGGCCCGGGTGATCGGCGCCAATGCCGACGGCGTGGTCGTCGGCACCGCGATCGTCAATGCGGTAGCCAATGTGCTGGGACCGAAGGGCGAAAAGACCGCCGATCCGGCCGAAGCCGTCGCCACGCTGGTCAGCGGCCTTGCGCAAGGCGTGCGTTCGGCCCGCCTTGCTGCTGCCGAATAGTTCTCCTACCTCAGCTTTTGCGCATGTCGTTATCCCAAAACCGGTTTCCACTTTTAGGCGACATGCACTAACTCTTCGTCAGGACAGGAGCCGAAGCGATGAACTGGATCACCAATTACGTTCGCCCGAAGATCAATTCGATGCTCGGCCGGCGCACCGACATGCCCGAGAACCTCTGGATCAAGGATCCGGAGACCGGCGAGATGGTGTTCCACAAGGACCTGGAATCCAACCAGTTCGTCATTCCCTCGTCCGGCCATCATATGAAGATTTCGGCCAAGGAGCGGCTGAGATTCTTCTTCGATGGCGGCAAATACGAGACCCTGGACAACCCCAAGGTGATGCAGGATCCGCTGAAATTCCGCGACGAGAAGCGCTATGTCGACCGGTTGAAGGACGCCAAGGCCAAGACCGGCCTTGAGGACGCGATCATCAATGCGCTGGGCACCGTCGAGGGTCTGCCGGTGGTGGTCACGGTGCAGGACTTCGCCTTCATGGGCGGCTCGCTCGGCATGGCTGCCGGCGACGCCATCGTGCATGGCTTCGAAGTGGCCCTGCAGCGCAAGCGGCCGCTGATCCTGTTCGCCGCTTCCGGCGGCGCCCGCATGCAGGAAGGTATTTTGTCCCTGATGCAATTGCCGCGGACAACGATCGGTGTCGACCGGCTGAAGGAAGCCGGCCTGCCCTATATCGTCGTTTTGACCAACCCGACCACGGGCGGCGTGACCGCCTCCTACGCCATGCTGGGCGACGTGCACATTGCCGAGCCCGGCGCGCTGATCGGCTTTGCCGGACCGCGCGTCATCGAACAGACGATCCGCGAGAAATTGCCCGACGGCTTCCAGCGCTCCGAATATCTGATGGAGCACGGCATGGTCGACATGGTGGTGTCGCGGCTGGAGCTGCGCGAAACCATATCGCGGCTGCTCAAGATGCTGCTCAAGCTGCCGGAGGAGCAAAAGCCGCTGGAGCCGGAAATCCTGCCGCCGGCGGCGGTCGCCGCGGAAGCTCGGCCGCAAGCCTGAAGCGACACGAGGCGCCGCGACCGCGATTGCACGAGGGCTTCGGCGCGCTGTAGCTTTTGATTGCCATGGCCATCCGAAACGATTCTGGTTTTCAGGCTCATGCGCTAGGATTCTACCCATGACGACGCTTGCCGCCGACCGCGAAATCGAAGCCCTGATGGCACTTCATCCGAAAGGCTTCGACCTTTCGCTCGACCGCATTTCGCGGCTGCTGGAGCGGCTTGACAATCCGCAGGATCGGCTGCCCCCGGTCATCCACATCGCCGGCACCAACGGCAAAGGCTCGTGCGCCGCCTTTTCGCGCGCCCTGCTCGAGGCCGCGGACTACCGCGTCCATGTCCATACCTCGCCGCATCTGGTCAACTGGCATGAGCGTTACCGGCTGGCCGCCGATGGCGGCGGCAGGCTGGTCGAAGACAGGGTTTTCGCCGATGCTATTGCCCGTGCCGCCAGGGCCAATGAGGGCGAGAAGATCACCGTCTTCGAGATTCTCACCGCAGTCACCTTCCTCTTGTTTTCCGAACACCAGGCCGACGCCGCCATCATCGAGGTCGGGCTCGGCGGCCGCTTCGACGCGACCAATGTCGTCAAGGAGCCCGCTGTGTCGGTGATCATGCCGGTGTCGCTCGACCACGAGGCCTATCTCGGCGACCGTGTCGAACTGATCGCGGCCGAAAAGGCCGGCATCATCAAGCCCGGCTGTCCGGTGGTCATCGGCGCGCAGGAGAGCGAGACGGCGCTGCAGGTGCTGATCGAAACCGCCGAGCGGCTTGAATGCCCCACCTTCGTCTACGGCCAGGATTTCCTTGCCTTCGAGGAAAACGGCCGCATGGTCTACCAGGACGAAGACGGCTTGATGGACCTGCCGCCGCCCAGGCTGCCCGGACGCCACCAGTTCGCCAATGCGGCGGCGGCGATCGCCGCGGTCAAGGCGGCCGGTTTCGAGATCAGCCATCGCGCCGCCGAAAAGGCGATGATCAATGTCGCCTGGCCCGGCCGCATGCAGAAGCTGATGCAGGGCCGGCTGGCCGAACTGGCACCCAAGGGCGCCGACATCTGGCTCGACGGTGGCCACAATCCGGGCGCCGGCGTGGTGGTTGCCGAAGCGTTGGCCGAGCAGGAAGAGAAGAACCCGCGTCCGCTGTTCCTCATCTCGGGCATGATCAACACCAAGGACCAGAGCGGCTATTTCCGTGCCTTCAAGGGCCTCGCCCGGCATGTCTACACGGTGCCGGTGAGCCTCAGCGAGGCCGGCGTGCCTAACGACGAACTGGCGATCCGCGCAACGGAAGCCGGGCTGACCGCCGAGCCGGTGAGTTCCGTCGCCAGCGCGCTGATGCTGCTGCGCGACACCTGGGACGGCCCGGCGCCACGCATCCTGATCAGCGGTTCGTTGTATCTGACCGGCGCGGTGCTGGCCGAGAACGGCACTCCGCCGACCTGAGGTCGGAGTTGCGAGGAACCCGTCATGATCAAGGTCAAGCAGCTCGCTCACGTCTGCATCTTCGCGCATGACCTGGAGGCAACGCGAAGCTTCTATCGCGACGTGCTGGGCCTGGATACGCAGTTCAATTTCCTGCGCGACGGCAAGATTTTCGGGTTCTACCTCAATTGCGGCGGGCGCAGCCACATCGAGGTGTTCCAGAAGGACGGCACGGCCTACACCGAGCAGAACCAGATCAACCATTTCTGCCTCGAGGTGGAAAACATCGATGCTGCGATCGATCACATCAAATCGAAGGGCATCGACGTCACGGCCAAGAAGCACGCCTGCGACGACACTTTCCAGGCGTGGATCCGCGATCCCAACGGCGTGAAGATCGAGCTGTTCGAATACACCGGCAAAAGCGCACAGTTCGCCGGCGGCGACCGCATCGCCGATTGGTAGAGCATTCCTCCTTTTCCGTGAAACGGTGAAACGCCCTAACGCGTGTCGCGTCTGAACGGATTCAGGTGACCCGCTTTAGGCCATTGTTTTTATGCATGTCGTCTTCCCAAAACAGAGATCACTTTTGGGCGACATGCATTAGAAATCCCAAGGTGAGATCAGCTCGAGGTTGGCCGGGCCGAAGTCGTTCAGGTTACGCGTTGCCAGCCGACCGCCATTCACGCGCGCTATCGCTGCAATCATGCCATCGGGTGCCGACATGCCCCGGCCCTTGCGCGTCGCCGTTCCCATAATCTCGCCATAAGCCAGAGCCGCCTCCTCCGTCAGCCCAAAAATGCGACCGGCAAAGCGATGGCGCCATTGGGAGAGACCTTGCTCCAGGCGATCGGCACGCTCGTCAGGTCGTATCTTTTGGATACCGAAAGCGATTTCGGCAATCGCCACCGTGGGAAGCGCCAGTTCGGTATCGTTGCGAACCAGCCAAGCCATGACAGCCGCGTCAGGCGCCTTTCCAAGGCTCTCAGAAATCACATTGGTGTCGACGAAAATCAAAGCTCCGGCCCTGTATGGACCTTGCGGTTTTCCCGGATGATTTTTTCCAGATCGATGTCGACGCCAACGCTTGCCGTCAGGCGGGAGTAGAAGGCGGATGCCGGTTCTCGCCCGGCCTCGCGAATCTCATAGGATTCAAGCGCGCGTTCGACGATATCAGCTATTGAGCGGTTTTCGCGACGAGCGAGTCGATGCGCAAGATCACGTGCTTTTGCGCTGCGGACGGAAAGCTGGGGTTCGGCCATTTCAAACTCCCTTTTGAAAAGATATAGCCTTTCCTGCCCCTGCCATCAAGATGGCAGATGATGGCACGCCATCACTTCAGCTCGATCTCGATGAAGGCGTATTCACCCTCATTGGCGCTGATCACGTCGTGCTCGACGCCTTCCTTGCGGAAATAGGGTGCGCCCTTCTTCATCTCGGCGAAGTTCTCGCCATCCTTGGTCACCAGCTTCACCTTGCCGTCCATCAGCGGCACCACGACATAGTCATGGCCATGGCGATGCCAGCCGGTATTGTCGCCCGGCTGGAAGCGGTATTCGGTGACGATGACGCGCTCATTGTCGATGAAGACGGTGGCCTTGGCGGATCCGGTCATATCATTTCTCCCTGCTTGCGCTGCCAACAGAAGACATGGATCGCCCGGATGTGAGGGCCAGAGCCTGTTACCAATGACGCCAACAAAAAGCCCGGCGCGAGGCCGGGCTTGATATCAGGAATTTCAGACAGGTCAGGCGAGGTTGCCATTGATCCAGTGCGACAGCGCGGTCTTCGGCGCCGCACCCACCTTCATGTCGGCCATTTCGCCGCCCTTGAAGATCATCAGCGTCGGGATCGAGCGCACGCCGAACTGGGCGGCAAGCTCGGGATTCTCGTCGATGTTCAGCTTGGCGATCTTGACCTTGGCGCCGAGTTCGGTGGCGATGTCTTCGAGCGCCGGAGCGATCTGCTTGCAGGGGCCGCACCATTCCGCCCAGAAATCGACGACGACCGGTACGTTGGCGTCAAGCACGTCAGCCTGGAAGTTGCTCTTGTCGACCTTCACGGTTGCCATATGGAAAAATCCTTTTGAAAGTTTTTGTACCACCAAATGTGGTGGCGATCGCGCCCTTCTTCAAGCAGGTGTTGTGTCACGCTCGCGTGAGTCGAGCAAGAGCGTCGTCCATGGCGCTGGCCGGCAGTTCGATCAGCCGTGGCGCCTCGGTGAACAGCAAGGCCGCCTTGACCGTGCGGCCGGGATAGAGCGGTTGCAGCAAGGCGCGATAGAGCGCGAGCTGCAGGACATAGGCCGGCGTAACCTCGGCCAGAGAGCCGGGCGCCGGCCGATTGGTCTTGTAGTCGACGATCGACACACTGTCCGATGTCACCGCCAACCGGTCGATCTTGCCGGAAATCGAGCGCTTCTTGCCCTTGACCTCCAGGCTGCCCATGATCGCGACTTCGGCACGCGACGATGGCGCAAACAACTGACCGAAGCCGACGTCGGCAAGGATTGATGTGACCGACGCCAGGGCTTTTTCGCGCTCTGACGGCGGCCAGTCCGCGCCCGTTCTTGCGAGATAGCGCCGCGCCGCGCCCGTGCGTTCGGGCTCGGCAATGCCGGGCAGCATCTGCAGCAGTTTGTGCAGGGCAAGCCCGCGCAGCACCGCAAAGCCCGGCTCGGCATCGGCGTCCAGCACCGGAGACGTCTTGTCGACCACAGCTTCCTTGCCTTCGTCTATCAGCGCCGAGGCACCGGATGGCGACAGCGGACGCGGCAGATCCTCGAAGGGCGGCAAGGGCCGGAACAAAGTCGCCGGCAAAGGTCCGAAAGCATCCGTCCGCCGCGCCTGCTCGCTGGAAGCCTGGGCGACCGGCGGCAGCTTGGTGACATGGAAACGATGCACCGGCTCGCCGCCGGCGGGATGCGCACGCTGTTCGCTTTCCGGCGCGCCGATCAGCGCGCGGCTGACGATCGAGTGCCAGGTGCCGGCGTTCGGCGCCCGCTTGCCGTGATAGCCGCAGACGATCAGCCGGTCCTCGGCACGGGTCATGCCGACATAGAGCAGCCGGCGGTATTCGTCGTCGGCGAGTTCCCGTGCCCGCGCTGCCGCTGCTTTGGAAAAGCCGTTGGCGACGTCGCTGGCCGAGCGCCAGAGATAGCCCTTGCCGTCCCAATTCGCGCCGGAGCCGTCGAAGGGCATCAGGCGCGGCAAATGCTGGTCGCTGAACGGGGCGGAACCGCCATCGACCAGGAACACGACCGGCGCTTCCAGCCCCTTGGCAGCGTGCACGGTCATGACCCGGACCTCGTCGCGGGTCTGGTCCATCTCCCGCTTGATCTCGGGACCGGCGTTTTCCAGCGTCGACAGGAAGGCTTCCAGCCCCGGCAGGCCGGTTCGCTCCTCGGCAAGGCAGAAGCTCAGGAACTCGTCGAGAATGTCGCCGGCTTCGGGCCCAAGCCGCGCGATCATCTTGCGGCGCACGCCATCGCGCGCCAGCAGGCAAGCGTAAAACTCGAACACCGGTTTGAAGGCGGCCTCGTTCGTCCAGATGTCGACCTGAGCGACGATCTTCGCCATTCTCTCGCTTTCGCCGGCGTGCTGGCGCAGCGATGCGATCAACGACAGGCCAGCCGGCCTCTGCGCGGCGAGCGTGAAAAGCGTCTCTTCCGGCAGATCGAAGATCGGGCTGCGCAGCACCGCGGCGAGCGACAGGTCGTCCTGCGGCTGGATGAGGAGGTGACCGAGCGCAATCAGGTCCTTGACCGCGATGTGCCCGGGCAGGCTCAGCCGGTCGGCGCCGGCGACCGGAATGTCGCGGCGTTTGAGTGCGCGGGTCAGCGCATGGACGAAGCGATCGCGTTTGCGCACCAGCACAAGCACATCGCCCGGCCGCAGCCGCTTGCCGCGACCCTCGATGATCTCACCGGTGCCGATCCAGCCGGCTATGGTGGCGGCGACGTTCTCGGCCACGCGCACCGCCGGCGCGTGCGCATGGTCGATGGCTTGCGTCCAGTCGTCGGGCTCATCGACGACATCGGCGCCGACTGACGGCCACACCTCGACATAGCCCGGTGCGTCGGTGCGGATCGCCTGGTGGCGCAGCGGATCGGGATCATGGCTGATGCCGCGCCGCACGCTCGCGTCGGCAAAGACGCGGTCGACCGCGGTCAGAACATCGTCGGTCGAGCGGAACGACCAGGTCAGCTTGAGGTCGGCAAAGGACGCCTCGGCGTCACGCACTCGTCCGGCGAACAACAGCCGGCTGTCGGCGAAGGAGTCCGGGGCAGCCCCCTGGAACGAATAGATCGACTGCTTCTCGTCGCCGACGGCGAAGACCGTGCGATGGACCCTGTCGCGCGCGCCCAAGCCGGCAAAGAATTCTTCCGCCAGCCGTTTCACCACTTCCCATTGGTCCGGACTGGTGTCCTGCGCTTCATCGAGCAGGATATGGTCGATGCCCTGGTCGAGCTTGTACTGCACCCAGGGGCCGGCGTCTGGTCGCGCCAGCAGGTTGACGGTGCGGGTGATCAGGTCGTTGAAATCGAGAAAGCCGCGGCTGCGCTTCAGCATTTCGTAGCGGGCGATCAGCCAGTCGGCGATGGTCAGCGCCGCTCTTGTACCCTCCAGCATCCGGAACAGGGCCAGCCGGTCGGTGGTTTCGACGATGACGTTGGCGGCCGAGAGATAGCGCTCCGCCAGATCCGGCAGCCGGTCGACCAGGGCCTTCTTGAAGGCCTTTGCCGGGTCGTAGGCGTCGCCATCGGTCTTGAGGAAGGCTCGCGCGAGCAGTTGCAGGCGCCGAATGGGATCGCCCTCGGCGAAAGCCTGCCGCGCATAGGGCAGGATGTTGTTCAGCACCGATCTGGCGTCGGTGGCCTCGGCTGCGTGGGCGAAGCCGGCAAAATAGTCGGGCAGGAAACCCGGCAACGGCCATACCGAAGCGGCTATGCCCTCGGCCGTCTGGCCTGGATGGAAATGGAATTCGTCGAACAGGGCCTGGAAGCGCGTGCCGTCACGCCCGACGGCGTCGATGAAATTGCGCAAGCCGTCGCGCTTGCGCACGATCTCACCCAGCAAGGCGTCTAGCCCGGCTTCGCCGCCCAGATCGAGAATGGCGGCAAAAGCCTCAGCCAGATTCTTGTCACCGGCGGATGTGCCCGAAATCATCTCGCGGCGAGCCGCGGCAAACAGCGAGGCCTCCATCTGGCCGTCGAGCATCTCGAAATGGGCCGGGATATTGGCTTCCAGCGGGAACTGGTGCAGCACCGATTCGCAGAAGGCATGGATGGTCTGGATCTTCAGCCCACCGGGTGTTTCCAGCGCCTCGGCGAACAGGCGCCGCGCCCGGCGCATGGTCTCGAGATCGGGCCGGCGGCCCTCCAGCGCCTCGACCTTTGCCGCAAGGTCCGCGTCACCAAGCGTCGTCCACTCCGACAGCGTCGAGAACACCCGGTTCGACATGTTGGCGGCGGCGGCACGCGTATAGGTCAGGCACAGGATCTTCGACGGATCGGTGCCGCGCAGCAGCAGCCGGATGACGCGCTGGGCCAGCACATGGGTCTTGCCGGATCCGGCATTCGCCGACACCCAGGCGGAATTGCCGGGATCGGCGGCGCGGGCCTGGCTGGTCGCGGTGTCGCTGGGGATCGGATAGGCCTTTTTCATGCCTCCCCTCCCTCGTCACCGGCATCGCCGCCTGCCGACCATTCGAGCACGCGGGCAAGATGGTCGTAGTCGCCATCGGTCTCGCCTTCGCGGAACGGCAGCGCGCGCGACAGATAACCCGTCGCAGGATCGGCATAGTGGATCAACAGCTTTTCCAGCCGCGCCCAGGCCTCTTCGGCAAGGTCGGTCGCGGTCCGCGGCTGGCGATTGTGTTCGAGGATGGATTCCTCGAACACCTCGCCATTCGGCTTCAGCCTGATGAAGGCCAGTTGAGAGGGCTCGCGCGCGCCCAAATCCTTGAAGGCGCCGCGCCTGAGCAGCGCGCCCTCCAACGCCAGTTGCGGCGCAAGCAGTGTGTGCGCCTGCGCCTTGGACGGCGAGGACCCCGTCTTGTAATCCAGTATGTCGGCCATGCCGCCGGCCAAAAGGTCAACGCGGTCGGCGTAGCCGGACAGAGTCACGCCGGATTGGCCGACGACGGTCTTTCCGGCGCGCTCCTCGGCATGGCGCCTTGTCACTGCATCGGCGCGCGTGCGCTCCCACTCGATGATGTTTGCGGCGAGTTTCTCGAAACGTGGCCACCACACGGCCTCGACATCCGCCGGAAGGTCGGCTTCGACGAAACAGACGCGGCCGGCTGCGATAAGGCCGGCAAGCGCATCGGGGGCGCGCGGATCGGCGACGCTGCCTGAGAACAGGTGCAGGATGGCGTGAAACAGCGTGCCGCGCTCGGCCGCACCAGGATCGCGAATGACCGGATCGAGCGGCATCAGGCCGAGGATGCGTCTTGCATAGACGGCGTAGGGGTCACGGCGCAGGGTCTCGATCTCGGTGACCGAGAAATGCGTCGGGCGCACCGACAAGGGCGGCTTCGGCTGCGGCCGTGGCGCGAAATCCTGCCTTGGGCCTGTATCCAGCGCGCGCGCCCAGGCGAGCAGTTCGTCGCCACGCCGGCGCAACTCTGCTGCCTGATCGTTGCCGATGAAGGTCAACAGCCGCTGCAGCCAGCGTGATGGCACGGCGGGTGCGTCGCCGGCACGCGCCGAGCGGGACAGCACGACCTTCCCAGCCCCCATGGCCATCTGGAAATCATGCGCGGCAAGGCCGATGCGCCGTTCCGGCGGTTCGAGGTCGATGCCGGTCTTCATCAGCCGCGACATGAAGCGGTCGCTCTCTGGCTTGCGCGGCCACACGCCCTCGTTGAGCCCGCCGATGACCAGCGTATCGACAGTCTGCAAGCGCGCTTCCAGCGCGCCCCAGATGGCGATGTTCCGGTCGGTGCCGTGTGCCGGCTTGACCGTTTCAGGCGCGATCAGCGCCGCCATGATATCGGGCCACTCGGTCGCCGCGAAGGATAGCGAAGCCGAAGCCGCGACCAGCCCGCGCAGCAGTTCGGCAAGCTTCTCGCCGGCGTCACCGGCATAGAGTTCGGCAAGGCCGCCATCGACGGTGCGGCCGAGATTTTCGAGGATGGCGACACTGGCCCTGACAAGCGCGGCAAGGTCGGCATCGTCCCGGCCGCGGAAGGCTGCGAGCGGCGCCAGCGCCGGCTTGAGACGTTCAAGCAAATTCCGGGCGGTTTCGATGGAGCGCACGGTCAGCCGGGAAAACCAGAAGGGCTGCCGGCTGCCGCCGCCCAGGCCGGTGAGGCGGGCCTCAAACAGTTCCGGCAGCGAAACGATGTCGGGGCGGCCGGTGCCGCCGCGCAGCGCCACCAGCTCGACCAGTTCCGCCGCGTGGCGCACATCGGCCCGTTCGAGGCCAAGGCCAAGCAGCGGATGCTTGAGCAGCGACAGCAGGCCGACCGGATCGCCTGGCCTGAATAATGCCTCGAGCGCCAGCCTGAGCAGGCTGGCCGCGGGGGTGTTGGCGAGCGGCGTGCCACCGGAATCGTCGGCCGCGACGCCGAAGCGCTGGAGCTCGATCGAGACGCGCCGCGCCAGCGCGCGGTCGCCGGTGACGAGAGCCGCCCTTTGGCCGGGCTGTTCGACCGCGCGCTTGAGCGCGACGGCGATGGCGACAGCTTCATCGCGTTCGCTGGCAGCTTCGAGCAAGGTCACCTCGGCGAAGGCGCCGGCAATGTCGGACGCCGGGAAACCGGCACGTGTCTCGGCCCAGAGTTCGGTGGTTTCGGCCGGCCGCAGCGCTTCGCCGACAAGGGCGGCGCGAAGCGCAAGTCGCGGTTCGGCCACGCCAATCTCCTCGACGTCGCCGCGCAATACGCCGATCTTGCCGATCAGCCTGGCCAAGCCATATTGCGGGTGGCCGAGTACGGCTGGACGCGCGCCAGGCGCGGCAATCGCCTGGAACGACGCTTCGTCCAGCGTCCGGTCGAGGCCCGGCAGCACGATGGCGCCGCCGGGCAAGCGCGCGATCGCGGCAAGCAGTTCGGCCGTGGCGGGTATCGAGCCGGTCGAGCCCGCGGCGATAACGGGGCCAGCGGGCGGATTGCGCAGCAGCCGCGCCGCCTCGGCGCGGATCAGCGCACTGCGATGCGCGGCCGGATTGGAGCGGTCGCTTTCCGCGAGGAATTTCGGCCAGGCTTCGGTGACGATGCCGAGGAATTCGAGGGTCACCTGCCACCACCCGGCAAGGTTGCCGGTCACCAGATCGGTGAGCTTGGCCCAGTCCGTTCCTTCCGTCTCGATCTCGTCCATCAGCCGGGCGAGATCGCGCGCCAGCCAGATTGCGTCGGCGGTGGAAGCCGGGATGACGATCTCCTCGGCGAAAAGGGCGGCGACATGCGCCGGCAGCCGGCGTTTCCAGGCCCGGACCAGCGGCGTCAGCAGCAACAGGCGTTCGGTTGCCGAAATCGGCGGCGCGAGATCGATGGCCGCCGATGCCTCGGTCTCGAATGCAGCCTCATCCTCGTCGAACTCGCCCAGTGGCCGGATGACCGGCAGGATCGCCGAGCCGCCGCCGCCGCGTGCCGCCAGGCTGTCGACGAAGACACCCCGCAGAGCGCGCGCGGCACGGCGTGTCGGCACATAGATGGTGACATCGGCCAAAGCGAGCGGGTCTCCGTCAAATCGAAACCCCGGAACAAGACGGCCGGCAAGCAACGCCTCGGCAAGCGTCGGCAGAAACGGCGCTCCGGGGGGGATTGAGAAAACGCGGCTGGAGCCGCTCATTGCGACTCGATGAGCGCACCGGCGACCGCCGCTTCCGCGAGCGGTACGGCATCGGGCGTGCCGACGGTGATCCAGTGGCCATGCATGGGCATGCCGAACAGGCGGCCGGCCGCGATGGCGGAATCGAAATAGGCGTTGAGCGAGTGCGGCCCGGCCGGTGCACCCTCGAACAGGCGCGGATGGACGATCGCCGCCCCGGCATAGATCAGCCCCGCCGGGTCGCCTTTCGAACGCCGCAAGCCGCCATCCGGCGCCACCAGGAAATCGGTGCTGCCGCAGTGTCCGGTCGCCTGTTGGAGATCCGCCAGCATCAGCAGAATATCCATTTTCGCCGCGTCCCATGCAAGGGCGAGGCGCTGGAGATTGAGAGGACCGTCATCGATCCAAAACGTGTCGGCGTTGAGGATGTAGAAGGGCTGATCGCCCAGTTCCCGCAACGCCTTGACGATGCCGCCGGCGGAATCGAGCAGTTGTTCGCTCTCGTCGGAAATGACGATGTTTGGCGCGCGGCGCGCGGCGACATGGGCGACGATCTGTTCGGGAAAGTAGTGGACGTTGACGACCGCCTTGCCGACGCCGGCGGCGGCCAGGCTGTCGAGGCTCCAGTCGAGCAACGTCTTGCCGGCTATCCTGACCAGCGGCTTGGGGATGGTGTCGGTAATCGGCCGCATGCGTTTGCCAAGGCCGGCTGCGAGTACGATGGCGGTGTCGGGTCCTGCTGTCACAGCGCTCGCTCCTCCAGCAAACCGTGGGCGTCGTAGAACTCGCGCAGGCTTGCCAGCGCCGGATGAGACAAGGCCCGGCGCAGATAATCGCGAATGCGCGGCAGGTGTTTCAGATAATAGGGCTTGCCGTCGCGCTTTTCGAGACGGACGAAGATGCCGAGGATCTTGGAATTCCGCTGCGCCGCCATGACGGCGTAGGTTTCGAGGAAGCTTGCTTCGTCGAAAGCACCGGCTGCGTGGCGCGCGGCGACATAGGCGTCGAGCGCCGCTCTCTCGAGCTCGGGCGACATCGTAACACGAGCGTCCATGGCAAGCGAAGCGACGTCATAGGCGGACGGGCCGATCAGCGCATCCTGGAAATCGACGATGCCCAGCCGGTCATGGCCGGAACGATCACCGCGCCAGATGATGTTGGGTGAATGGAAATCGCGCAGCATCAGCGTGTACTCGCGGCCTTGCAGCCGGTCGAGGAGCGCGTTCCATTGCTTGTGGTAACCGGCGCGCAAGCTGTCACTTGCCGGGTCGCCCGATATCGCCGGTACATACCAGTCGACCAGCAGATCGGCTTCGATCATCATGGCATCGCGGTCGAAGGGTGGCACGTCGTGGAAGCCGCCGTGTCCTGTTTCCAGGCGCTGCGGCCAGGTCCTGCCATGCATCATGGCCAGCAGCTCGGCCGCCGCCATGTAGCGCTCGGCCACCGGCTGGCCATCGCCGCCGAGAAACCCCTCGGAACCGAGATGTTCGAGCAGCAAAAATCCCTGCTCCTGGTCCTCGGCATGGATTTCCGGAACGCTGACCCCACCCGCTTTCAAGGCGCGGTCGATGGCTACGAAGGCGGAGACCGACTGGGCGGTGTGCGCGATCTCTGCATAGGGCTTGCCGTCGCGAACCGGCGGGCCGAGCACCAGCCGTGGTGAGTTCATCAGCACTTGCGGCTTTCGGTCCGGCAGCGAAACGATCTCATAGGAGCGGGCCGAGGCATCGCCGATGAAATGGCGGCGCTGCGCTTCCCCCCAGCCGGCGTTCACGAGAAAGTCGCGCATGGCCAGCGACCGTGCCGCCCGATCGAAGGCATCACCCTGCCCTGACAATCGCGCCAGCCGGCCGTCGCCATGCTGGACGAGCTCTATCAGGATCGTGGTTTTCGGCAGATGGGCTTCCGCCCGTTCCGGCCATTCGACCAAAGCAGCACCCTGCGCCAGGGCTTCGTCGAACCCAAGCTCATCGAGCTCGTCCGCCGAGGACAGGCGGTAGAGATCGAAATGATGGACCGGAATGCGGGTGTCGTAGCTCTGCACCAATGTGAAGGTCGGACTCGGAACGTCGAGGCCGGCATCGTCGGCCAGGGTCCTGATCAAGGCCCGCGCCAGCGTCGACTTGCCGGCGCCCAGATCGCCCTTGAGGGCGATCACGTCGCCCGGGCGCAGCGACAGCGCCAGATCTTCGCCCAGCCGCGCTGTGTGGGTCTCGTCGGCGAGTAATCGCTCCAGCACCAGTCCGGTCATCGAACGCGCTACTCGGCCGCGGCGCGGATGCCCGGCATGTCTGGAAAGGTGCAGATGACGGTCGTGCCCTTGTCCTTGCCGGTTTCGATGCGAACGCTGCCGCCATGCAGCTCGACGAAGCTCTTGACGATCGACAGGCCGAGGCCGGCGCCGCGCCGGCGGCCGCCATTGGCGCGCGGCTCGAAACGGCGGAACACCGAATCAAGCACATCCGGCGGCATGCCGGGGCCGTCGTCATGAACCGAGAATTCCACCCCATCCGCCAGATGGCGGCAAGTGAGCCGGATGATGCTGGCTTCCGGGGCGTAATTGGCGGCGTTGCTGAGCAGATTGTAGAGGATCTGGCGGACGCGGACCTCATCGCCATGGAACGTCTTCGGCGCCGCGACGGCGTCGACCTGGAGACTGATCGAATGCTCTTCCAGCCGGTCGGCCACCAACTCGGCCGCAGCGGCGATGGTGCGATCGACCTGCACCTCGGAAATGTCGAGCTGCATGATGCCGGCGTCCACCGTCGCCAAGTCGAGGATATCGTTGACGATGGTGAGCAGGACCGAGGAGGACGAGCTGACATGCTCGACATATTCGCGCTGCTTCTGCGTCAGCGGACCGGTCGTGGGCTGCGACAGGAGTTCGGTGAAGCCGATGATGTTGGTCAGCGGCGAGCGCAGTTCATAGGAGACGTGCTGGACGAATTCGTTCTTGAGCTGGTCGGATTTTTGCAGCGCCTCGTTCTTGTCCTTCAGCGCCCGCTCGACATGGACGCTGTCGGTAACGTCGACGAAGGTCATCATCACCTGCCCGTTGGGCAGCGGGATCATGGCGTAACTCAGCACATTGCCATTGTTGAGCTCGGTCTGTCCGTGGCGGTCGCGGCGCTCGTCGTCAAAGCCGGTGATGGCGGCAACGAAGCTGGGCCAGGGGCTGTCCGCGGCCTGCCGGTCGCAGAGGTCACGTATCGCCGACACATGGACGCTGGGCTTGGCCGCTTCACCGCTCAATCCCCAGAGAGTGGCAAAGGCAGGATTCGACAGCCGGAGCCTGCCGTCGGGTCCGAACACCGCCACGCCTTCGGCAAGATTGTCGAGCGTCTCGCCCTGAACCCGCACCGCTGTCTGGTAGCGGCTTTCGAGGTCCATCTTCTCGGTCAGGTTCTCGAACACCCAGGTCACGCCGCCCTTGGGCTGCGGATTGGCGACGACGCGAATGGTCTTGCCATCCGGCAGATGCCACCAATGTTCCTGGGATTCGACGGCGCGATAGGCGCCGAGCAGGCCTTCCTTCCAGCGGCGCCATTCAGGCTGTTCGGCGATCTTGCCCTCGCTGCGCAGCCGGTCGAGCAGCAAGGCATTGTCGGGTGCGCTGTGCAAGAAGCCGGCGTCCAGCCCCCAAAGCTTCTGGAAGGCCTGATTGAAGAACCGCAGCTTCTCGTCGGTGTCGAAAATGGCGACCGCCGTGTTGAGCTGGTCGAGCGTGTCGGCGTGGCTTCGCACGGTCCGTTCGTATTCGCCGCGAACGGTCTCGATGGCACTGGTGTCGCAGGCAAGGCCGGCCGAGCCATCGCTGCCGGCGAAATCGGTGACCGCGAACACACGGCGGTCACCTTCGATCACGGTGGACAGCGACTGCTCGAAAACCGGATGCGTCTTGTGCTGGGCGGCAATAGCATCGCGCGCCTGGCCGCCGAGGAACTCCTTTTTCTCCCGAACCGCGGCTTCGGCATTTTCGGCTTCGACGGCATCGGCATAGGCGCGGTTGACCCACTTCAACCCGCCATCCTCGCCGCGGAGCCATGCCGGCATGTTCAGCGCGTCGAGCAGGCCGATCATCGTGTCGTGGTCGGCGGCCAGCCGCTGGTTCTCGATCTTCAGCCTGGCCTGGCTGCGCTGCGTCTCCGAGAGCGAGACAAAACGCACGAGCACATGCGCGGCACTCTTGCGGCCATGCACTTCGAGCGGCGCGCCGGCCTGCGATTCGATGACGAGGTCGAAGGGTCTGGCCTTTTCGCGCAATCCCGCGACGGCATGTTCGAGTGCCGCCGCCGAACGCGGCATCAGCCAGCGGCCGAAAGCAAGAAAAGCGGCCCTATCCTCGGGAGCGCCGCTTTCGACGGGCAATGTGCCGATGAGCTCGGGCTTCTTGTTTTCCGCGGCCCAGACGACGACGCGCTGGTCGCGCAGATTGAGCAGCGCCTCCGAACGGCGGAGCGCCGCGTTGATGTCGGCCAAGCGGCTCCTGAGTTCGACATTCTCCGCCGAGGTGCGGGCTCTTTCGCGGATGAGAACGATGGCCGATATCAGCGCGGCACCAGTCACGCCGACGAACACGGCAAGCTGCATGACCTCGATGGCGCTCAGCGACAGTCCAGCCACGCTGGCAGCAGCGGTTTCGGCATGCGCGACGGCGCCAGCCAAGGGGACCGTGAGCGCGGAGGTGGCAAGAAATGTCGACGCGCGGGCGCGCCAGGACAGGCTCCCGCCTTCCAGGGCGGAGCCAGCAATCCCCGAATCGTCATGGCCGCCGGAAACGGCCCGTCCCGCTCTGTGCGGGTGTTGCCCCGGCATGTCTTGGTCCTCTCCGCCGCCTGAATGCAAGACCGCCCTGATGCGTGCTTCTCTTGACCCTCTTGGGCTGGAAGCATCGCCGAATCACCTGACAATAACCCCTCGCCGAATCGCCGTGAAGGCTGATGGCGCGCAAAAATATGGCCGGGCGAAAAGTCAATCGCCCGGCCTCAATATCTGGTAGTAATTTTAGCTTTGGTTAATAGCGGTAGTGTTCCGGCTTGAACGGACCCTGCGGCGTGACGCCGATATAGGCGGCTTGTTCACCGGACAGTTCGGTCAGACGGGCGCCGAGCTTGTCGAGATGCAGGCGCGCGACCTTTTCGTCGAGATGCTTGGGCAGGACATAGACCTGGTTCTCGTACTGGCCGGGCTTGGTGTAGAGCTCGATCTGGGCCAGCACCTGGTTGGTGAAGGATGCCGACATGACGAAGCTCGGGTGGCCGGTGGCGTTGCCGAGATTGAGCAGCCGCCCTTCCGACAAAAGGATCATCCGCTTGCCGTCCGCGAAGGTGATCATGTCGACCTGCGGCTTGACGTTTGTCCATTTCAAATTGCGCAGCGCGGCGACCTGGATCTCATTGTCGAAGTGGCCGATGTTGCCGACGATGACCATGTCCTTCATCGAGCGCATATGGTCGAGGGTGACGACATCCTTGTTGCCGGTGGTGGTGATGACGATGTCGGCGGTGGGGGCCGCATCTTCCAGCGTGACGACTTCAAAACCGTCCATCGCCGCCTGCAGGGCGCATATCGGATCGACCTCGGTGACCTTGACGCGGGCGCCGGCGCCCTTGAGCGAGGCCGACGAGCCCTTGCCGACGTCGCCATAACCGCACACGACAGCGACCTTGCCGGCCATCATCGTGTCGGTGCCGCGGCGGATGCCGTCGACCAGCGATTCCTTGCAGCCATATTTGTTGTCGAACTTCGACTTGGTGACCGAGTCGTTGACGTTGATGGCGGGGAAGGGCAGCAGGCCCTTCTTCTGCAGTTGGTAGAGCCGGTTGACGCCGGTGGTCGTCTCTTCGGTGACGCCGCGGATCGCCGCCTTCTGCTTGGTGAAGAAGCCGGGCGAAGCCTTCAGGCGCTTCTTGACCTGGGCGTAGAAGTATTCCTCTTCCTCGCTCTGCGGGTTGGACAGCACATCCTCGCCGGCCTCGGCGCGGGCGCCGATCAGGATGTACATGGTGGCGTCGCCGCCATCATCGAGGATCATGTTGGAGAGGCCGCCGTCGGCCCACTGGAAGATCTTGTCGGTGTAGTCCCAATACTCCTCGAGCGACTCGCCCTTGACGGCGAACACCGGGATGCCGGCTTCGGCGATGGCCGCGGCCGCATGGTCCTGGGTCGAGAAGATGTTGCAGGAGGCCCAGCGGATATCGGCGCCCAACTCCTTCAGCGTCTCGATCAGCACCGCCGTCTGGATCGTCATGTGCAGCGAACCGGTGATGCGCGCGCCCTTGAGCGGCTGCTTGGGACCGAATTCCTCACGGCAGGCCATCAGGCCCGGCATTTCGGTTTCGGCGATCTCGAGTTCCTTGCGGCCCCAGCCGGCAAGCGAGATGTCGGCGACCACATAGTCCTTGCTACCCGTCATGGCAGTACTCCGATGCGAATGTTGTGCTTGCGAATTTGTTGCGGACACGCCCGCGCCGGTCGGCGCGTCGAAGGGCGCGAATTGCCGGCCTGACTAGCAGATCGGAGCAGGGTCGACAATGGGATATAAAGAAATCTTTATCCCTGCATGTCTCTCAGGCGCGCATCTGCACTCAGCATTCCTCGCCAAAGCGGGACGCCACCAGCTGCTCCAGGGCGTCGATGACCTGCCGGGCCTCCGGCCCGCTGGCGGTGACGCGGATCGAATAGCCGGGGCTTGCCGCCAGCATCATCAGGCCCATGATCGAGGTGCCGCCGACCTTGACGCCATCCTTCTCGACATGCACCGAGGCATCGAAGCCGCTGGCCAGCTGGACGAACTTCGCCGAAGCGCGGGCATGAAGGCCACGCTGGTTGATGATGGGAAAGTCCCGGACAATCTGATCTTTTTCCGGGGACAGGGCGTTCATTTGCTGCTCAGGAGCTGGCTGGCGACGTTGATGTATTTGCGACCGGCGGCCTGAGCCTCATCGAGCGCGGCGGCCATATTGTCGCCCTTGCGGATCGAGGAGAGCTTGATCAGCATCGGCAGGTTCATGCCGGCGATCACCTCGGTGCGGCCGGATTCCATCACCGAAATGGCAAGGTTGGAGGGCGTGCCGCCGAACATGTCGGTCAGCACGATGACGCCCGCCCCGGTATCGACACGGGCAACAGCGTCGACGATGTCGCGGCGACGCTGCTCCATATCGTCGTCGGCACCGATCGCCACGGTTTCGAAATTGTCTTGTGGCCCGACGACATGTTCGACGGCATGTCGGAACTCGGTGGCCAGTTGACCGTGCGTTACAAGCACGAGTCCGATCATTCTTTGGTGGCTCCCGTCATCGCCGCTTCACAGGCGCATTTTATGCTCGCCAGCCAATCCAGGCGGCGGGAGCGCTATCTTGTCGACGCACGGCCCGTTGACAAGCCCAAAATTGCGCAGGCACATGCCATTTTGACGCATTGCAGCAAAAAACCCGGAACGGATCATAGAAAAGGCGCGATCGACAGCCGCGCCATCACGACCGGCAAGACCGCTGGGACATTGCGTTCGACCACGTCGACCCGCGGCACCAGACAGCCCGCAATGCTGCTTGCGGTATCCTCCTGGAAGCGCACCGCTTCGCCGGCCGGCACCAGGCGGACATGGAGGTCGACGAGGCCTGCCGGCTCGAATGGCAGAGGTCGGGGGCCGAGCCCCGGCACCTCGGCGAGGCCTTCTATGGCGGCGGGAGCGCGGCACAGCAGCCGCCCGGCATGCGCCTCGACGAAGAGCTGATCGTCGCCAACGAGCCGCGAGAACAGGCCGCGATGGCGACAATGGTCGATGAGCGCCAGTGCCAGCGTCGTCTTGCCCGAGCCGGATGCTCCGGTGACGAGAATGCCGCGCTCGCCGATCAAAACCATTGTCGCGTGAATGTTTTCAGGCTGCACGGCTGGACCAAGCGTGGTTGGAATTCATGCTCTCAGCCTTCGGCCGGCAATGTCACCACAAAGCGTGCGCCCTTGATCTCGCCGGGTTTGGTGCCGGGGATGTTCTCGGCGGTCAGCGTGCCGCCATGGGCCTCGACGATTTGCCTGGATATCGACAGGCCAAGGCCCGAATTCTGGCCGAATGCCTCGCCGGCCGGCCGATCCGTGTAGAAGCGTTCGAAGATGCGGTCGATGTTGTCGGCCCGGATGCCGGGGCCATTGTCGTCGACGGTGACGATGTTGAACTTGCCGGCACGCGCCAGCGAGAGGCTGATGTGGCCATGGTCCTCGGGAACGAAGGAACGGGCGTTCTCGATCAAATTGGTGATGACCTGGCCGATGCGCAGATCATGCCCGACGACGACGTAGCCTTTGACGCCTTGCGGCAGTTTGGCGGCCTTGAACTCGATCTCGACCGCCTTCTTGTTACGCGTCGCTTCGCGCGAAACGGCGACGAGATCGGTGATGAATTTCTTCAGGTCGACCGTCCCGGCATCTTCACGCGCGAGCTCCGCGTCCAGGCGCGATGCGTCGGAAATATCGGTGATGAGCCGGTCCAGCCGCCTGACATCGTGCTGGATGATATCCATCAGCCGGCCGCGCGAATCGTCGTTCTTGGCCAGCGGCAAGGTTTCCACCGCGCTGCGCAGCGACGTCAGCGGGTTCTTCAACTCGTGCGAGACATCGGCCGCGAAGCTTTCGATCGCCTCGATGCGGGCGTAGAGCGCGTTGGTCATGTCGCGTATGGCGATCGACAGATTGCCGATCTCGTCCTGACGGTCGGAAAAGTCGGGGATCTCTTCACGACTCTTGACGCCGCGCCGCACCCGCACCGCCGCCGCCGACAGCCGGCGCAGCGGATTGGCGATGGTGGAGGCAAGCAGCATCGACAGGATGGCGGTGACAAGGGCCGCGATACCGAAGACGCGCAGGATCGCCTTGCGCTCGGCGGCGACGATCTTGTCGATGTCGCCGCCTTCGGTCGACAGCATCAGCACGCCCAGGACGGCACGAAAGCGCTGGATCGGCACCGCCACCGAAACGATCTGCTCGCCTTGCTCGCTGACGCGCACGATGGTCGACGGACTGCCGGTGAGAGCCTTGACCACTTCCGGGAAAGCGGCGCCATTGCCGCCCGGCTGCTCGTGATAGACCGGCAGCTCGGTGTTGCGGAAGAAGTCGAAGACGAATTTCTGGATGCGCTCGACAAGATCGGGCTCTTCCTCTTCAACCGGCGGCAGATCGTAGCGCAGGATCTGGCCGCGCGAATAGAGGTGGCGCGAATCGAGCAGCAGATTGGCGTCGCGGTCATAGATGCGTGCGCGGGTCCTGGTCGGCGAGATCAGCCTTCTCAGCACCGGCGCGACCCGCTCCGGGTTGATCGGGAAGTCGAGATTGTCGAGCTGGTCGGAGCCGGGTCCCAGGCTTTCGCCGGCCTGCAGCTCAAGCAGCTTTTCCGGGTCGATGCTGATCGAATCCGTCTCGACGGTCGCCGACGCGGCAATGGCGCCGGCGATGATCTCGCCCTGGGTCATCAGGCTTTCGACGCGGGCGTCGATCAGTCCGTCGCGGAAGGTGTTGAGATAGAGGATGCCGGTCACCAGGACGGCGAGGCCGGCAAGGTTGAGGAACAGGATACGCCGCGTCAGGCTGGAAAAGATATGATGACCAAGGAAGCGGCGCATCGGCACCGTGATCTTCGAGACGAAGGACGGCATGATCCGCGACGGCCGCCTGGAGGCGCCCGCCGGTCTTGTTCGCTGTGCTTCCACTGCCATCGAATAGCAGGCCCTGCTACTTACGCTTCGCGGAACCGGTATCCGACTCCGTAAAGGGTTTCGATCATCTCGAAGTCGTCGTCGACGGCCTTGAACTTCTTGCGCAGCCGCTTGATGTGGCTGTCGATGGTGCGGTCGTCGACATAGACCTGTTCATCATAGGCCGAATCCATCAGCGCATCACGGCTTTTTACGACGCCTGGACGCTGCGCCAGCGAATGCAGGATCAGGAACTCGGTGACGGTGAGCGTCACCGGCTCGCCTTTCCAGGTGCAAGTGTGGCGCTCCTGGTCCATGACGAGCTGGCCGCGCTCGAGCGAGCGGGCCTGCTGGCTTGGCGTCTTGGCGGCAGCCTCGCGGGCACTGGCGCGGCGCAGCACGGCGCGCACGCGCTCGACCAGCAGGCGCTGCGAGAAGGGTTTGCGGATGAAGTCGTCGGCGCCCATCTTGAGACCGAACAACTCGTCGATCTCATCGTCCTTGGAGGTCAGGAAGATCACCGGCAGGTCGGACTTCTGGCGCATCCGGCGCAGCAGTTCCATGCCGTCCATGCGCGGCATCTTGATGTCGAGGATGGCAAGGTTCGGCGGGCGTGCCGCCAGGCCTTCCAGCGCCGACGCACCATCCGTGTAGGTCTCGACGCGATACCCCTCGGATTCCAAGGCGATCGACACCGATGTCAGAATGTTGCGGTCGTCATCGACAAGCGCGATTGTTGCCATTTCAAGCGGCTCCCTCATGAGCTGTCCCTTCTGTCGTAGAGAAGGGGCTTTTGCAGGACAAATTAGGTACAAAATGTGGCATAGGCCTTGTCCGCTGTCACGCGCGGCATGCCGGCGGCCACAATCCTACCTCGACATGGGTTGGACGAACGTACATCGCCAATCCTTTGGGCAACCGCGAAACTTTTTGCACATATAAACGATTTAAACAACTTTCAAAATATTTAAATCGATTAATGATTTGATATCATTTGCCTTTTCTGGTTCTGACCATCTCAGCCCGCGTAGTGGGCGTGCTGGAAACGTGCCGGCAAAGATGCGGCAAATCCAAGAGGGACACTCGATGTCGGAAGTCGGCAAACGCAATTCCGCCTGCGCGATCGATCATATCGGCCTGAAAACCACCGGCGTGGTGCACTATAATTTCGGTGCGGCTACCCTTTATGAGGAATCGATCCGGCGCGGCGAGGCCCGCTTGACCGCCCATGGCGCGCTGGTCGCCGAGACCGGCCAGCACACCGGCCGCTCGCCCAAGGACAAGTTCGTCGTCCGCAACGGTGACACCGAACCACATGTCTGGTGGGAGAACAACAAGGCGATCTCGCCGGCCCAGTTCGACACGCTGCTCGCCGATTTCCAGGCGCATGCCGCGGACAAGGATCTATACGTCCAGGATCTGGTCGGCGGCGCCGATGCGGAGTCGAGGCTGCCGACCAGGGTGATCACCGAATTTGCCTGGCACTCGCTGTTCATCCGCAATCTGCTCATTCGTCCCGGTGCCACCGAACTCGAGCAGTTCGTGCCCGAGATGACGATCATCGACCTGCCGTCCTTCCGCGCCGATCCCCTCCGTCACGGCAGCCGCACCGAAACGGTGATCGCCGTCGATCTTTCGCGCAAGATCGTGCTGATCGGCGGCACCTCCTATGCCGGCGAGATGAAGAAGTCGGTGTTCACCATGCTCAACTATCTCCTGCCGGCGAAAGGCGTGATGCCGATGCATTGCTCGGCCAATGAGGGTGCGGCCGGCGACGCCGCCATCTTCTTCGGCCTGTCGGGCACCGGCAAGACGACGCTCTCGGCCGATCCCTCGCGCACGTTGATCGGCGACGACGAGCATGGCTGGGGACCGCACGGCATCTTCAATTTCGAAGGCGGCTGCTACGCCAAGACGATCAAGCTGTCGGCGGAAGCCGAGCCGGAAATCTTCGCCACCACGCAGCGCTTCGGCACGGTGCTGGAAAATGTCGTGCTCGACGCCGATGGCGTGCCGGATTTGAACGACGGAAGGCTAACCGAAAACACACGCTGCGCGTACCCGCTGGACTTCATCCCCAATGCCAGCAAGACCGGCCGCGCCAACCATCCCAACAACATCATCATGCTGACCGCCGACGCCTTCGGCGTGATGCCGCCGATCGCGCGGCTGACCCCGGCGCAGGCGATGTATCACTTCCTCTCCGGCTACACCGCCAAGGTGGCCGGAACCGAAAAGGGGGTAACCGAGCCCGAAGCGACGTTTTCGACCTGTTTCGGTGCGCCGTTCATGCCGCGCCATCCCTCTGAATACGGCAATCTGCTGCGCGAGCTGATTGCAGGCCACGGCGCCGATTGCTGGCTGGTCAATACCGGCTGGACCGGCGGCGCCTACGGCACCGGCAAGCGCATGCCGATCAAGGCGACGCGCGCCTTGCTTGCCGCCGCACTTGACGGCTCGCTGAAGACGGCCGAGTTCCGCACCGACCCTCATTTCGGTTTCGAGGTGCCGGTGGCTGTCGCGGGCGTCGACAGCGGCATTCTCGACCCGATGATTCTGGACCCCCGGGCGACCTGGGCCGACAAGTCCGGCTATGACCGGCAGGCGGCAAGGCTGGTCGGCATGTTCGCCGTCAATTTCGAGAAATTCGAAAGCCATGTCGACGCCGTGGTGCTGGGCGCCGCGCCGCGCATGCAGGAAGCGGCGGAGTAATCGCGCCACAGGGTTCAGCTTTCGTTGAAAGGCCCGGTTCGATCGGGCCTTTTCTTTTTCGATCCGCCGCGCCATGACTGCGGCATGGCGAGCGACGACAACATCATCATATCAGGCGATGCGGTTATCCATCCGGGCGACCTGCACGAGGATTTCATCCGCTCGTCCGGCCCCGGCGGCCAGAACGTCAACAAGGTGGCGACGGCGGTGCAGCTGCGCTTCGACGCGGCCAACGCAACGGGTCTGTCGGAGCGCGTGCGCGAGCGGACGATCAAACTTGCCGGCCAGCGTGCCACCAAGGACGGTGTCATCGTCATCGAGGCAGGCCGCTTCCGCACCCAGGAACAGAACCGGGCGGATGCGCGGGCACGGCTGACGGCATTGGTCGCCAAGGCCGCCGAACCGCCACCGCCGCCGCGCAAGAAGACACGGCCATCGAAGGGCGCCGTGGAGCGGCGGCTGAAGAGCAAGGCCGGGCGCGGCACGATCAAGAAGCTGCGCGGCCGGGTGGAGAACGATTAAGCACCACACCAGAGCATGATGCCGAAAAGTGTGAAGCGGTTTCGGGCGACATCATGCTCTATCTCTTGGATCTAGGCACGCGCACAAAACGACTTCCCATTTTGGACCGCAGATGCAAGGTTCAACCATTGCCATTAGCAAGGGAGACCCAAGGATGGGCATGTTCGATTTCGTCAAGAGCGTCGGCAAGAAACTGGGCATCGGCGGTGACGACGAAGCCGCACCCTCGGCCGACACACTCAAGAAGGAGCTCGATTCGCACAAACTCGGCACCGATGGCGTCGAGGTCGTCGTCAAGGGTGACACGGCGGTGCTGAAGGGCGTGGTCAAGGATCAATCGATCTTCGAAAAGGCAGTCATCGCCGTCGGCAACACGCTCGGCGTCTCCAAGGTGCAGGCGGACGAATTGCAGGTCGCGCCAGCGTCTGGCACGGCCGCCGCCCCGGCCAAGGAGCCCACCTTTTACACGGTGAAGAAGGGCGACAATCTCTGGAAGATCGCCGAGAAAAGCTACGGCAAGGGCCAAGGCGTCAAGAACACGGTCATATTCGAGGCCAACAAGCCGATGCTGACCCATCCCGACAAGATCTATCCGGGCCAGGTGCTGCGCATCCCAGATCTCGCCTGATCAAGGCGATGCCAATTTGCGAAAAGCAATTCCAGGAAAAGTGTGAAACGGTTTTCCGTCCGGAATTGTGCCAAACAAAGAGTTAGAACGGCGGCTTTCGGGTCGCCGTTTTCTTTTGATCGTGACATTTTACGGTTCCGAACCATCCGGGAGGTGACCGAATCCGTGCTCGTTCTGCCCAAAGGTGTCCGCCACATGCCGGCCTATCTGTCACGCACCGTGCAGGAAGCGCTGGTCGATGAGGTGAGACGGATCGTGCAGCAGGCGCCGCTGTTCGTGCCGGCCATGCCGCGCACCGGCAAGGAGATGAGCGTGCGCATGACCAATTGCGGGCCGCTCGGCTGGGTCACCGACAAGGAGCACGGCTATCGTTACCAGCCGGCGCATCCGGTAACCGGGGCGCCTTGGCCGCCAATTCCGGATGCGCTGCTCGAGCTGTGGCGCGAGGTCTCGGGCTATCCGCACCCGCCGGAAGCATGCCTGATCAATTTCTACACGCCGGATGCAAAAATGGGGCTGCATCAGGACCGCGACGAGGCCGATTTTTCGGCGCCGGTCGTCTCCGTCTCGCTCGGCGACGACTGCCTGTTCCGAGTCGGCCAGACTACGCGTGATGGCGCCACCAAGTCGTTCAGGCTGCAAAGCGGTGACGTCGTGGTGCTCGGCGGCGAGGGGCGGCTGTGCTTTCACGGCGTCGATCGGATCTATCCCTCGACCTCGGCGCTGCTGAAAAACGGCGGGCGGATCAATCTGACATTGCGACGGGTGACGAAGCCGGCCGTCACAGCTTCCTGAGCGCCACTTCCTCGATCAGGTGGTCGGCGCCCTTGCGCAGGATGAGGTCGGCGCGCGCTCGCGTCGGCAGAATGTTCTCGCGCAGATTCTTCAAATTGATGTTGGTCCACAGGCCTTCGGCGATGGCGCGCGCCGAACCCTCCGACAGCTGCGAATAGCGGTGGAAGAAGGAGTCCGGGTTGCGGAAGGCGGTCTCACGCAGCCGCATGAAGCGGGAAATGTACCAGTTGTGGATCAGCTTTTCGTCGGCATCGATGTAGATGGCGAAGTCGAAGAAGTCCGACAGGAAAGGGACGATCTTGCCGTCCTGCGGCAGCTTGCCGGGCTGCAGGACATTGATGCCTTCGAAGATCAATATGTCGGGCCGGTCGATGGTGACGAACTCGCCAGGAATGACGTCATAGGTCAGGTGCGAATAGACAGGCGCGCGGACATCGGGCAGCGCCGACTTGATGCCCGACAGGAAGCGCAGCAGCGCGCCCACATCGTAGCTGTCGGGGAACCCCTTGCGCTCCATCAGGTTCTCGCGGCGCAGGACCTCGTTGGGCAGCAGGAAGCCGTCGGTGGTGATGAGATCGACCTTGGGGCTCGACGGCCAGCGCGTCAGCAGTTCCTTCAGCACGCGTGCGGTGGTCGATTTGCCGACGGCGACCGAACCGGCGATGCCGATGATGAAGGGCGTCTTGACCACGTCGACCGCGTTGAAGAAGGCCTGGCGTTGCCGAAACAGCAGCTGGCTCGCTTCGACATGCGCGGACAAAAGCCGCGACAGCGACAGATAGATGCGCGTGACCTCTTCGAGATCGACCGGATCGTTGAGCGAGCGCAGGCGGCGGAATTCGTCCGCGCTCAGCGTCAGCGGCGTGTCGGCACGGAATTGCGACCATTGATCGGCGGAGAAGAAACGAAAGGGGGAATATTTCTCGGTTGGCGCGAGCTGATCCATCGAGATACCTGCCCTCCTCGCGGTCAGCCCTTGGGCCGTGACGCCTTCTCGGCGATGCCCGAACGCCGGGTGCGGCCTTCGAGTTCCCTAAGCACGTCGCTCAGCGGAACCCCGGAGAGGCCGAGAACGACGAGCCAATGATATATAAGATCGGCACTTTCCGAAACGATGGCCGGTTTGTCGCCCTTGACGGCGGCAATCACCGTCTCGACCGCCTCCTCGCCGAGCTTCTGCGCCGCCTTGTCGATGCCGCGCGCGAACAGTTTTGCCGTCCACGAGTCCGGGTCGCCGGAATGGGCGCGTTCCCCAACGATTTTTTCCAGATCGGAAAGCGAAAACTCAGCCATGGCGTCATCTATCTGCTTGTTTAAGCGTGATCTTTTCCGAAAACCGGTTCCCACTTTTCGGGATCATGCTTTAGGGCCGATTATTCACAGAGTCCAGCCGCATCGGCAGCCCCGCGGCGGCCATATGTGCCTTGGCCTGCGCTATCGTGTAGGTGCCGAAATGGAAGATCGACGCCGCCAGAACCGCGCCGGCATGGCCGTCGCGAATGCCTTCGACCATGTGGTCGAGCGTGCCGACACCGCCGGAAGCGATCACCGGCGCGCGCACGGCGTCTGATATCGCGCGGGTCAGCGCGATGTCGTAGCCGGCCTTGGTGCCGTCCCGATCCATCGAGGTCAGCAGGATCTCGCCGGCGCCGCGATCGACCATTTTCCGGGCGAACTCGACCGCATCGATGCCGGTCTTTTCGCGGCCGCCATGGGTGAAGATCTCCCAGCGGTCGGTCTCACTGGTGCTCGACACCTTCTTGGCGTCGATGGCGACGACGATGCACTGGTTGCCGAACTTGTCGGCGGCCTCGGCAACAAAATCCGGGTTCTTCACCGCGGCCGTGTTGATCGACACCTTGTCGGCGCCGGCCAAGAGCAGCTTCCTGATATCGGCGACCTGGCGCACGCCGCCCCCGACGGTCAGCGGCATGAAACATTGTTCGGCGGTGCGTGCGATGACGTCGAAGATGGTTTCGCGATTGTCCGACGAAGCGGTGATGTCGAGGAAGCAGAGTTCGTCGGCGCCGGCCGCGTCATAGGCCTTGGCCGCCTCGACCGGATCGCCGGCGTCGACGAGATCGACGAAGTTGACGCCCTTGACGACACGGCCGTTCTTGACGTCGAGACAGGGGATGACACGGGCTTTCAGCATCAGCGGCCCTCTATCGTGGCGATGAGATCGTTCAGCAACTGGCCAACCAGCGGCGGAACATCGGCCTGGGCATCGAAGGCCGGGTCGTAGGCGGAGACGGTGATGCCGACGACCGGCACCGCCAGCGCCATGGCGCAAGTGGCGTCGCGCAGCTGTTCCGGGCTCGGGCCGCCCGAAGTGATATAGCGGTTGGCCTGCAGCTCCCGGGGATCATGCACGTCCATATCGAGATGCATGTGCACGCGTCTGGCGCCGGCGATCTTCAGTCTTTCGGCCGCCTGGGCCACCCCGGAGCATTCCGTCCGCACGATCGGCAAGGTCTCGAGAAGCTGTCTTTCCGCCGGATCGAGATCGCGCGCGTTGACGAGCACGCAACGCGACGGATCGATCGGCCTGAAGCCGGGAATGGCCGACGCCATCGGCCGCCAGCACAGGCCAAGCACCGTCGCCAGCGCCATGCCGTCGAGAAAGCCATATGTGGATGTCTCGGGCGTGTTCAGGTCGCCATGCTGGTCGGCCCAGATGATCGCATCGGCGTCTTCGCCGGCGACCGCGCCGGCGCTGGTCAGGCAGTTTCCGGCAAGGACGATCGGGAACCGACCGGCGTCACGGGCAAGACGAACCTCGCTCGCAACCGCGTTGCAGACGGCAAAGCCGGTGGCGATCTCGCGCTCCTGATCGTCTCCGACCTTGCCGATGTCCCCGACCGCGACGTCGTGACCGGCCATCGTCAAGGCTTCGACGAGCCCGCCCGAGACCAGCGCGTCCGGACCTTGGCCCATGCCGCCATGGTAATGGCCGCTGTCATAGGAGGCCAGGATGATGGAAATTTTCACGTCCGCGGCTCCGCCCTGCCCTGGAGGATCGCCAGGGCCTCGGCCGGATCGATGCGGCCGTCATAGAGCGCGCGCCCGGAGATCGCGCCTTCGAGCTTTTGCGCATCGGGCATGGTCATGCGCACGATGTCGGCGATCGAGGCGAGGCCGCCGGAAGCGATCACCGGGATCGACACGGCATCGGCGAGGTCGATGGTGGCGTCCCAATTGATGCCGGTCAAAACGCCGTCGCGGTCGATGTCGGTGTAGATGATGGCGGCGACGCCGGCGCCCTCGAATTTCCTCGCCAGTTCGATGACGCCAAGGCTCGACGCCTCGGCCCAGCCCTCGACGGCGACCTTGCCGCCCTTGGCGTCGATGCCGACGGCGACCTTGCCCGGAAACGCCTTGCAGGCCTGCTTGACCAGGTCGGGATCGCGCACCGCCACCGTGCCGAGGATGACGCGGGCCAGCCCGCGATCGAGCCAATCCTCGATCTGCGCCAGCGTGCGGATGCCGCCGCCGAGCTGCACCGGGTTCTTCGTTGCCTTGAGGATGGCGCCGACCGCCGCACTGTTGACGCTCTGGCCCTGGAAGGCGCCGTTGAGGTCGACGACATGCAGCCATTCGAAGCCCTGTTGCTCGAAGGCTCGCGCCTGGGCGGCAGGATCATCGTTGTAGATGGTCGCGGTCGCCATGTCGCCATGCCTGAGGCGCACGCACTGGCCGTCCTTGAGATCTATCGCCGGGAAAAGGATCATCCGTTCAGGCGCCTTCCACAATGGCGAAATGCGACGTCGAATAGAGGCGTCGGAATTTCAGCGCCGCCTGGTATTCGGGCGAATGGAAGCAGGCGAGTGCGACCGCGTAGCTCTCGAACTCGATGATGACATGGCGATTGCCCGATGGCCCTTCCGGGCTCGACGACCGACCGCCGCGGGTCAGGAATTTTGCGCCATATTTGTCGAAAGCCGCTTTGTTGGCGGCAATGTATAGCGGATAATTTTCCGGATCGGTCACCTCGACCATCGCCATCCAGTAGCCCTTCTTGCTCATCGGTTTTCAGGGCTCCAGCGCAGGAAATTGGTGATCAGCGCCAAGCCCAGCGCCTGGCTCTTTTCCGGGTGAAACTGCGTGCCGACGAGATTGTCGCGGGCGACGGCCGCCGTCACCGGGCCGCCATAGTCGGCGACCGCCAGAACCTCTTCCGCCTTGCCCGCATCGAGATGGTAGGAATGCACGAAATAGGCATGCAGCCCGCTTGCGCCAGTCGGTATGCCGGCAAACAGCGGATGCTGGCGCTTGAGCTCGATCGTGTTCCAGCCGATCTGCGGGATCTTCAGCGTCGGATCGGCCGGCGTGATCTCCTTGACGTCACCTGATACCCAGCCGAAGCCGTTGGTGATTGTCTTTTCCAGGCCGCGCTCGGACATCAGCTGCATGCCGACGCAGATGCCGAGGAACGGCCGGCCCTTGTCGATAGCCACCTCCTCGACCGCTTCCCACATGCCTTCGAGGGCATGCAAGCCGGCCGCGCAGTCGGCATAGGCGCCGACGCCGGGCAGGACGATGCGGTCGGCCGTGCGCACCCGTTCGGCATCCGATGTCAGGTCGATAGCAGCCGATATGCCGGCTTCCCGCGCCGCGCGCTCGAAAGCCTTGGTGGCCGAGCGCAGATTGCCCGAACCGTAATCGATGATCGCAACCCGCATCAGCTTCTTCCCGGGATGTGGGTCAGCCCCAGCGCCATGCCCGGCTGCGACGGCCGCGCCAGGGCAGCGTCCGGGACCATGCGCGGTGCCGGTGCGGCCTGATCGGGAAGCGCTTCCGCCTCGAGCGCATAGCGCGTGTCAGCATCGTCGAGCCAACCGGCTTCGACCGCGCCCCATTCGTGCCAACCGCGCCGGCGAAGTGCCGCGATGCGCAGGCCTTGCCCTTCCAGTCCGACATAGAGCGAAACCAGCAACGACAGCAACGACCCGGCCAGACCAAGGCCGAGCTTCTGGCCCAGCATCGAAAGCAGGCCCATGACGACGAAGGCAAGCGCCGCCTCGATCCACAGCCGATGCCAGGCGAACCATAGCGGCGGCACCAGAAGGCCCAGCCAGGTGAAGCCATCGCGGACAAAGGCCGTGGCATCGGCCTTTTCGCTGCGGCCTGGCGGTTCCATCACGACATAGGTGGCCATTGCCTTATCCCTTCAACGATCCCTTGGTGGAGGGAACCGCATCCGGCTGGCGCGGATCGCGTTCGAGAGCCGCGCGCAGCGCGCGCGCCACCGCCTTGAAGCAGGTCTCGGCGATGTGATGGTTGTTGGCGCCGTAGTGATTGGTGACATGCAGCGTGATGCCGGCATTCTGCGCCAGCGCCTGGAAGAATTCGGGCACCAGCTCGGTGTCGAAGGTGCCGATCTTCGGCGATGAGAAGGAAACGTTCCAGACCAGGAAGGGACGGCCGGACACGTCGATCGCGGCGCGCGTCAGCGTCTCGTCCATGGCAAGGTCGATCGAGGCATAACGCATGATGCCGCGCCGCTCGCCCAGTGCCTTGGCCAGCGCCTGGCCGAGCGCGATGCCGGTGTCCTCGACCGTGTGGTGGTCGTCGATGTGCAGATCGCCCTTCGCCCTGACCGTCATGTCGATCAGGGAGTGGCGCGACAGCTGGTCCAGCATATGGTCGAAGAAGCCGACGCCCGTGGCGATATCCGACTTGCCGGAGCCGTCGACATGGACCGCCACGGAGATGTCGGTTTCCTTGGTCTTGCGGCTTGCTTCGGCGGAACGGGGCGGCATCACTCTATCCTTGTCCCAGAGGTTCACATCGTGACCGGCTCAGAGGCTTCAAGCGCTCGCAGGCTTGAAAACGAAAGCCTTCTAGCAGCATGATCCGGCGATTGCCAGTTGCCTCTGACAGCGGTATCGGCCTTGCCAGAGAGCGATTTGCAATCACCGGCCCCATGCATACATATGGCCAATCAAAGTTACTCGTACCGCGCCAATCGCCTTATCGGGATGGCGCTGCTCGGAGCCAGTAAATGTCCAATGAACTGACCATGCACGCCACGACCATCGTGACGGTGCGCAAGGGCAACAAGGTGGTGATCGCCGGCGACGGCCAGGTCAGCCTTGGCCAGACCATCATGAAGGGCAACGCCAAAAAGGTGCGCCGCATCGGCAAGGGCGGCAATGTGATCGCCGGCTTCGCCGGCGCCACCGCCGACGCCTTCACGCTGCTGGAACGGCTCGAGGCCAAGCTCGAACAATATCCAGACCAGCTGACGCGCGCCTGCGTCGAGCTCGCCAAGGACTGGCGAACCGACCGCTATCTGCGCCGGCTGGAAGCGATGATGTTGGTGGCCGACAAGTCGGTGTCGCTGGCGCTGACCGGCACCGGCGACGTGCTCGAACCCGAATTTGGTGTCATGGCCATCGGTTCGGGCGGCAATTACGCGCTGGCGGCGGCACGCGCGCTGATGGACAGCGACAAGGATGCCGAGGAGATCGCCCGCAAGGCGATGCAGATCGCATCCGACATCTGCGTCTACACCAACAACAGCTTCGTCGTCGAAACGCTCGATGTCGGCTGAGCGGGCCGACCATGATCCCGAACGTGGAAACCGGTTTTCTCGGACGAACGGTTCCGTTCGTCCAGAGATCATGGTCCAACAAGAAGATAGCTATGATTTTCGGCCGGTGACCGAGAAAGACCTGCCGATGATCGCCGGCTGGCTCGCCGAACCGCATGTCGCCGAGTGGTGGGACGATCCCGAGATCGAGATCGCGCAGATCCGCGAGCACATCGACTCGATTTCCGTCGAGCCGCTGATTATCGAACTCGACGGCAAGCCGATCGGTTATCTGCAGACCTATGATCCGCATCTGGAGGACGGCCATCCCTATGCCGACCAGCCGTTCGGCACGCTCGGCATCGACCTGTCGATCGGCCGGCCGGAGCTGGTCGGGCTCGGCCATGGCTCGGCAATCGTGCGCCAGTTCGTCGAACAGCTTTTCGACGAAGGCGTGCCGCGCGTCATCATCGATCCTGATCCCGCCAATGTCGGGGCCATCCGCGCCTATGAAAAGGCTGGCTTTGTTGCCTTTGACACCAGAACATCGGAGTACGGGCCTGCCTTGATGATGGCGCGCGACGCGACGCAGGAGCCCAATTGATCAGCGCCGAAACACTCGACAAGGCAGTCGCGAAAGGTTTGATCTCGCAGACCCTGCGCGATCAGTTGGAGGCCATGGAACGCGCGGTCGCTCTCGCCCCCGAGGTCAGGCGCGCCGATGACGAGGGTGACGAGGAAAACCTGCGGCTGGTCGGCGGCGGCAACGATCTGTTCGTCACCGTTGGAACCGTTCTGCTCAGCGCCGGCTTCTTCTTTGTCCTCACCACCTTGCTTCCAGGCCAGACATTCTGGATCGCCGGCATCCTCGCGGTTTTCGCCTGGGGGCTCGCCGAAATTGTCACGCGTCAGCACCGGATGAAATTATCGTCGTCCGTGCTTGCCCTGATTTTCATGGCCGCCATTCTGGCCGCTCTGGCGCTACAAGTGGAGGCCAGCTTCGGCATACGCAAGCCGGAGACCATCTGGCAGCTATTGGCGTTGCGCCAGACGGCGTCCCAGGCCGGATATCTGTTCCTGGGCGGAGGAATAATTGCGGCGGCGATCTATTTCTGGCGCTTTCGCGTCCCCATCATTGCCGGGGCTATCGCCATCGCCTTTACACTGCTTGCCTTCCTGCAAACGGCGATAATCCTGTATGACAGCGTGACAGCGGGTGCGATTGCGCCGCCGCGTATTGAGGATGTTCCCGAATTGCTCCGAGCGGCACTTTACATGCCGCTGATCTGCGGCCTGATCGTGTTCGCAACGGGTGTAGCTTTTGACATTTACGACAGGGATCGACGCAAGATCTGGTCCGATTGCGCTTTCTGGCTGCATGTCGTCTCGGCGCCCATGCTGGTGCATCCGCTCTTTATCATGGCGACCGGCCAGAACGTCGTATTCGGACATATCGCGCCGGACGCCAATGCAACCATCATGCTGACGGTCCTGATCCTTGGCTTCCTCTATGTCGCGCTGGCCATAGACCGCCGTTCGCTTCTGGTTCCTACATTGGCTTACTTCGGCTCGCTGGGCATCTATTATCTGGTGAATTCCGCCTCCGATTCGACGGGTATCCCGCCTTTTGCCTTGATCCTGGTCGTTGTTGGCGCGCTGATTATTCTGTTCGGGGCTGGCTGGCAGCGTATCCGGCGGATTGTGGTCAAACCCACCTTGCCGGCTGCCGTGATCCGCCGGCTACCGCCGCTGAAGGCGTGACAAGGCTTTATGATGATCGAGACGGCGACGCGAAACGAGGGGGAATGAACCGATGACGACACCGGCCACGGAGAGCAGCTATTCGGCCTATGAAGACAGCTGGCGGATGGGGCTTCTGCTCGTCCTCGCCCTGATCATCTTCCAGGCCGGGGCGCTCTACGGCATGGGGCGAACGCCGATCTGCACCTGCGGCTACGTCAAGCTCTGGCATGGCGTCGTGCAGAGTTCGGAGAATTCCCAGCACATTTCGGACTGGTATACGTTCTCGCACATCATCCACGGCTTCCTGTTCTATGCGCTGGCAAGATTCCTGTTCCCGCGTTCGCCGATCGGCTTGAGGCTGGCGTTCGCCGTCTTCATCGAAGGCGGCTGGGAGCTGCTCGAAAACAGCCCGTTCATCATCGAGCGCTACCGCGCCGGCACCATCTCGCTCGACTATTACGGCGACAGCATCATCAATTCGGTGTCCGACACACTGGCCATGGTGCTGGGATTTGTGATGGCGCGAAGGCTACCTATATGGGTGATCGTCAGCCTTGCCATCATCTTCGAACTCGGTACCGGCTATCTCATCCGGGACAATCTGACACTCAACGTGATCATGCTGCTGCATCCGTTCGAGGCCATCAAGCAGTGGCAAAGTGGAATCTAGTGATATGAGCACATTTTCTCCCCGCGAAATCGTTTCGGAACTCGACCGTTTCATCATCGGCCAGAAGGACGCCAAGCGCGCCGTGGCTATCGCCTTGCGCAACCGCTGGCGCCGCCAGCAGCTGGAAGGCCAGATGCGCGAAGAGGTGATGCCGAAGAACATCCTGATGATCGGGCCGACCGGCGTTGGCAAGACCGAGATTTCGCGCCGCCTGGCGCGGCTCGCCGGTGCGCCTTTCGTCAAGGTCGAGGCGACCAAGTTCACCGAGGTCGGCTATGTCGGCCGCGACGTCGAACAGATCATCCGCGACCTGGTCGAGATCGCCATCGGCCTGGTGCGCGAGAAGATGCGCGAGGACGTCAAGGCGCGCGCCCACGTCAACGCCGAGGAACGCGTACTGGAAGCATTGGTCGGCAAGACGGCGAGCCCGGCCACCCGCGATAGTTTCCGCAAGAAGCTGCGCGACGGCGAACTCGACGACAAGGAGATCGAGGTCGAGGTCGCCGACACCGGCGCTGGCGGCATGCCCGGCTTCGAAATCCCCGGTATGCCGGGCGCCAATATCGGCGTGCTGAACATCAACGACATGCTGTCGAAGGCGATGGGCGGCAAGAAGACCAAGATGCGCAAGACGACGGTGAAGGAATCCTACGACCTGCTGGTCAACGACGAGTCCGACAAGCTGCTCGACCAGGACGAGGTGGTGCGCCGGGCGCTCGATGCGACGGAGAATGACGGCATCGTCTTCCTCGACGAGATCGACAAGATCGCGTCGCGTGAAGGCGGCATGGGCGCCGGCGTTTCCCGCGAAGGCGTGCAGCGCGACCTGCTGCCGCTGATCGAAGGCACCACGGTGGCGACCAAATACGGACCTCTGAAGACCGACCACATCCTGTTCATCGCCTCGGGTGCGTTCCACGTGTCCAAGCCGTCAGACCTGTTGCCGGAATTGCAGGGCCGCCTGCCGATCCGGGTCGAGCTGCGGGCGCTGGAGAAGGACGATTTCGTCCGTATCCTGACCGAGACAGAGGCCAGCCTGATCAAGCAGTATATCGCTCTGATGAAGACCGAGGGCGTCGACCTGACCTTCACCGACGACGCGATCGATTCGCTGGCCGGCATTGCCGTCGACCTCAACGCCAGCGTCGAGAACATCGGCGCAAGACGACTGCAGACAGTGATGGAACGGGTGCTGGACGAAATCTCCTACGACGCGCCCGACCGCAACGGAACCAGCGTCACCATCGACGCCGCCTATGTGGAAAAGCATGTCGGCGACCTGTCCAGGAATACCGACCTGTCGCGGTTCATCCTTTGAACGACGGCGCCGGAACGTTCCGGCGCCGGTCCAGGCAACATTTTCCGGCCAGCAAAATCATGTGTGGCCAGATGGTATCATCTGGCCAGCTTTCGTAGTGCCGGGTGAAGGGGCGCTCTCGACTCGACCAAGAGCTTTACCTAGTTTGCGCGGCAATTCTCGATCTCTTGGTTTGACGCAATTCCGGAAAACCGTTTCACACTTTTCCTGGAATTGCTTGGGCGGCGGGTGCATGAAAAAACTGATCCTGGTTATTCTCGGCTTGACGCTGGCGGCGACGCTGTTCGCCGCCGAGGCAGCGACATTGGTGCCGCCGGGAAATCGCAATGCCGTGCAGCCCGATATTCCGGGCGCGTCCAGCCGGCGCACGCAAGCGACCAACACCAGCTTCCAGGCGAAGTACCGCAAGGTCTACGCCCTGCTGCAGAACGACGCCGAATTGCGCGGCAAGATCAAGAAGGCAGCAGCCACCTACGGCATCGATCCCCTGCACATCGTCGGTGCGATCGTCGGCGAGCACACCTACAATGTCGACGCCTATGACCGGCTGCAGACCTACTATGTCAAGGCGATCTCCTATCTCTCCAGCAAGCTGTCCTTCGCCTATGACGGCGAGGACATCACCGATTTCGTGCAGCGGCCGGAATTCAAGAAATGCGCCGCAATGTCCGACAGCTACGATCTGTGGGAATGCCGCGAACAGGTGTGGAACCGTTCGTTTCGCGGCAAGTCGGTCGGCGGGACGAGCTTTCCCGACGACCGTTTCGGCGCCACCTTCTTCCAGCCCTATTATGCCGGCCAGACCTTCGGCCTGGGCCAGCTCAATCCGCTGACCGCCCTTCAGATGAGCGATCTGGTGCACAAGGTTTCCGGCCTGCCGAAGCTCGACGTCGGCGATCCCAATTCGGTCTACAAGACCATCATGGATCCCGACCTGACGCTGCCCTACGTCGCGGCGACGATCCGGAAATCGATCGATGCCTACAAAAGCATTGCCGGCTTCGACATTTCGGGCAATCCCGGACTGACCGCCACGCTCTACAATGTCGGCAATCCGGAGCAGCGCGCCGACGCGCTGAAGGCGGAGAACGACAGGCGCCGCGCCGCCGGCGAGCCGGAGAAGCTGCCCGAGGAGAATTATTACGGCTGGTTGGTCAACGACAAGCTGGCTGAGCTGAAGGCGTTGTTTTAGCGGGTTTGAGCTCAGGCCGCCAGCAACGACTTCAGCTTCACATCCTGCGATCCCAGCGCTTCCGGCGCCGGCTTCGCCCGTTTGCCGATCAGCATTTCGGCCAGCCTGATGTCGCGGGCGACCGCATTGCCGGGGCCGACGCCGCTGGCCGCCACCAGCCTGCCGTCTTCAGCCAGATGGAAGAGGATGAAGGCGCCATCGCCGAGGTCGCGGCGCACGGTGCTGCGGCCTTCGTCGGACAGCCCGGCGATCTGCAGGCTCAGGCCGTATTGATCCGACCAGAACCACGGCACCGCCGTATGTGCCTCGCCGGCGCCGAGCATGTTCCTGGCCGCCAGCGCGCCCTGCTCCTGGGCGTTGCGCCAGGCTTCCAGCCGTACGCGGCGGCCGCCATAGACGGCGAGCGGAAACGAGCAGCAATCGCCGGCGGCAAAGATGTCGGGATCGCTGCTGCGCAGCTCGGCATCGACGGCAATGCCGTTGTCGATCGCCAGCCCAGCTTCGGCCGCAAGCCCGGTCACCGGCACGGCGCCGATGCCGATGATCGCGAGGTCGGCGACGATTTCCCGGCCGCCGGCAAGCGCTATGCGCACCTTGTTGCCGTCGTCGGCGATGGACGCGATGCCGTCCCCGCACAGAATATCAACGCCCTCGGCGATGTGTGCATCGTGGATAATTTCGGCGATCTCGGCCGGCACGCCGCGCATCAGGATGCGCGGCTGCGCCTCGATAACGGTGACCGCAGCGCCTAGCTTGCGGGCCGCGGCCGCGAGTTCGAGACCGATGAAACCGCCGCCGATGATGGCGATGCGGTTGCCGGCGGTGAGATGCGCACGAATGGCGAGCGCATCGGCAAAGGTGCGGAGATAGACGCAGCGCGGACCCAGTCCCGGCATCGGCAGCTTGCGCGGCGTCGAACCGGTTGCCAGCAGGAGCTTGTCGTAAGGCAGGACCGATCCGTCCGACAGGCGCACCGCATGCGCCGCGCGATCGATCGCCACGGCCTGGACGGAATGTATATGCCGGATCGATTTCTCGGCCAGAATGGCGTCGCTGGCGATCGCCTTGATCTCGGGCGCATCGCTGGCCATCGCCTCCTTGGACAGAGGCGGGCGCTCGTAGGGCAGATGCGGCTCGTCGCCGACCAGCGTCACCGGCCCCCGATAATCGAGGTCGCGCAGCGCCAATGCCGCCCGCCCGCCGCATTCGCCGGCGCCGATGATGAGCATCCCCCCCGCCATGTCAGTCATCCGATCTGGATCAGGACTTTGCCGGCATCGACCTTGACCGGATAGATCTTGAGATTGACGCAGACCGGGGCGCCGCGGGCGTCACCCGTCTTGTAGTTGAAGCGGCCATTGTGCTTGGGGCATTCGATGATGTCGTCCATCACCAGCCCATCGGCCAGGTGCACCTTTTCATGCGTGCAGAGGCCGTCGGTGGCGAAGAACTCGTCGTCGGGGCTGCGATAGATGGCGAAGGAGCGGCCGCCATGATCGAAGCGCATCACATCCTCCTCGTCTATGTCGCCGGTGGCGCAGGCCTCGACCCAGTCACTCATTGATTCATCCTTCAAAAATCGGGCCTCCCTGGAAATCCGGACGACCGAGCAATCATTCCGCCGCAGCGGCGACGGCGTTGTCGTGGAATTCCTCTCGATAAGGCCTGGCGGTCGGCGGCAGCTCGCGCTTGAGGAAATAGTCCTCGTTGCGCAACTGGCGCAGGAAGGCCGGGATCATCTCGCGATACCCGGCCAGGATCGACGGCGTCGGCGCCGGCAGGTCGTGCTTGATCAGTTCGTGCAGCTTCGGCAGCGCATGATAGGGGACCATCGGGAACATGTGATGCTCGACATGGTAGTTCATGTTCCAGTAGATGAAGCGGCTGATCGGGTTCATGTAGACGGTGCGGCTGTTCAGCCTGTGGTCGGTGACGTTATCGGCCAGGCCGCCATGCTGCAGCAGCCCGACCATGACGTGATGCCAGGCGCCATAGAGCCTGGGCAGGCCAACCAGCATCAGCGGCAGAAACGAACCGGTGTAGAACGCCAGCGCGATGGTGGCGGCATAGATCGCCGTCCAGATGCGGGCGATCCGGATCGCCTTGGGCTGTTCCTGCTCGGGAATGAAGGTCTTTTCCGCCGCGCTGATGTTGCCGGCGGCGTTGCGCAGCATATCGCTCATCGCATGCCAGGCGTCGAGCACGCCGACGAAGCCCAGGACGGCGCGAACCAGGTCCGGCGGCCGCATGACCGAGATTTCCGGGTCGCGGCCGACGATGACGGTGTCGGTGTGGTGGCGCGTGTGGCTCCAGCGCCAGGTCACCGGATTGCGCATGATCATGAAGCAGGCGATCTGATAGACCACATCATTCATCCACTGCGTCCGGAAGGCGGTGCCGTGCCCACATTCGTGCCAGCGTGAATCCGTCGAGGAGCCGTAGAGGACGCCATAGACGAAGAAGAACGGCACGCACCACCAACTGCCCCAGAACCAGGCGCCGCCGGCGCCGCTGACGATCAGCGCGGCGAACCAGATCGCCGTATCGCGGATCGCCGGCCCGTCGGAGCGCTGCATCAGCTCCTTCATCTGCTTGCGGGACACGTCGGTGTGATACCACTCGGCGGCCGACAGGCCGGTCTCGACGGCGAGCTTGGCGTCGCGGCCGATCAGGCTGTAGTCACGCCGGGACGGCGCAGTGGACATGATTTGCCTCCCTCGGCAAAGGCATCCGCCAGAGCGAATGCCATGAAATCCTTTGGCTTCGAGCGTCAAAGTAACGCCGACTGATGATAGACTCAACATCACAAAGATAGTTTCTATCATTTCCCATCAGGATGATGTACGAAGGCTCAAGCAAACCCGACGAGGCAAGCATGGTGAAGCGGCCGACAATATCAGATTTGGCGCGCATCTCGGGCGTCAGTGTCGCCACCGTCGACCGCGTGCTGAACAACCGGCTGCCGGTGCGCGAAGAGACAGCGCGCCGCGTCTACGAGACCGCTACCGATATCGGCTACCACGCCGCCGGCCTGATCAAGCAGCGCATGCGCCAGGAATTGCCGGAGTACCGGCTGGGCTTCCTGCTGCTGCGGGGCAATGATGCCTTCTACGGCGACTTCGCGCGGGAACTTGAACTGGCCATCTCGCAATCGCAACGCTTCCGCGGCGTTGCGACCATCGATTTCGCCAGTTCCCTGGCTCCCGACGAGATCGCCTCCCAGATGCGCAGGCTGGCGGCGAAATCGAGGGCCATCGCCGTTGTCGGCCCGGACCATCCGACCCTGACAGCGGTCGTGGAAACCTTGAAGGCGAGAGGGCAGCCGGTCTTTTCGGTGCTGTCCGACTTTGCCGCCGGCATCCGGGAGGGCTATATCGGCCTCGACAACCGCAAGGTCGGGCGCACCGCCGCATGGATGATCTCCAAAGCAGCCAAGCGGCCTGGCAAGGTCGCCCTCTTCGTCGGCAGCCACCGCTTCCACGGCCATGAGCTGCGTGAGATCGGCTTTCGCTCCTTCTTCCGCGAGCACGCGCCGGAGTTCAGCGTGCTTGAAACGCTGGTCAATCTGGAAGCCAACCAGGTGACCCATGACGCGATGATCGATCTTCTGGCGCGCTATCCGGATCTTGCCGGCTGCTACGTCGCGGGCGGCGGCATGGAAGGCGCGGTTTCGGCGCTGCGGGCAGCGAAGCCCGCGACCATGCCGGTGGTCGTCTGCAACGAGATCAACGCCGAGTCGCGCGCGGCACTCGCCGACAACATCCTCACCATGGTGATCTCGACCCCGCTCGCCGCTTTGTGCCGTGAGCTTGTCGACCTGATGGCGCATGCCATCGAAACCGGCGCCGCCAACGCTCCGGGCCAGACCTTCCTGCCCTTTGACATCTACCTGCCGGAAAACATCTAGCCCGCCGCCGCGCAAGCCCGCCGAGGCAAATGATAGAATCCATCAGAGCGATGCGTAAATCGGCCCGCAGGCCGCGGAATCGCCCTTGACGCCCCGATGTGAAATGGAATAAATATTTCATCATCTGTGTATTTTGGTTCTTTCGTTCCGGAACATCTGTTTCAAACAGAGGGCTTGACGTTCCAGCCAGGAGGCAAGCGTCATCCGGAATAGAAAAGATATCAGGGAGAGATTCCCCGGGGAGATCGGGGATTCCGGATAAATCGGTGAAACCGGACACCAATATGTGGAGGAGAAACACAATGAAGAAATTGATTTTGGGCGTCGCCTTCGCGGCGCTGATGAGCTCATCCGCCTTGGCCGCCAAGGTTGGCGTGTCGATGGCCAAGTTCGACGACAACTTCCTGACCGTGCTGCGCAACGGCATGATCGAGCAGGCCAAGGGCATGAGCGGCGTGGAGCTGCAGGTCGAGGACGCGCAGAACGACGTTGCCAAGCAGCTCGACCAGATCAAGAACTTCGCCGCCTCGGGCGTCGATGCCATCATCGTCAACCCGGTCGACACTTCGGCCACGCAGGCGATGTCGGATGCCGCGGCGGCCGCCAAGATCCCGCTGGTCTATGTCAACCGCGAGCCGGTCAATGTCGACACGCTGCCCGACAACCAGGCCTTCGTCGCCTCGAACGAAGCCGATTCCGGCACGCTCGAGACCAAGGAAGTCTGCCGCCTGTTCAAGGAAGCCGGCAAGAAGGAAGCCAATGTCTATGTGATCATGGGCGAGCTTTCCAACCAGGCCGCCGTGCAGCGCACCAAGGACATCGACGATGTGATCGCGACGCCGGATTGCAGCTTCATCAAGATCATCGACAAGCAGACGTCGAACTGGAACCGCGACGAGGCGCAGAACCTGATGACCAACTGGCTGTCGACCGGCAAGCCGTTCGACGGCGTCATCGCCAACAATGACGAAAGCGCCATCGGCGCCATCCAGGCGATGAAGGCCGGCAACATCGACATGAAGGCGGTTGTCGTCGGCGGCGTCGATGCCACCCAGGACGCGCTGGCGGCCATGCAGGCGGGCGACCTCGACGTAACCGTGTTCCAGGACGCGGCCGGTCAGGGCGCCGGCGCTCTCGATGCGGCGCTCAAGCTCTCGAAGGGCGAGAAGGTCGAGCACAAGGTCTACGTGCCCTTCCAGCTGGTGACGCCGGCCAACATCGACAAGTTCCTGAAGAAGAACTGAGCCGCCAACGGTTCGATACGGAGCGGCGCTCTCGATCGCGACAGCGCCGCTCCCCTCTCTCCCTCGGCGCCGGCACGGCGCGAGGGCGACCGCGGCTGATGGAGGACAGGATACGTGGCACAGACATCTCATGGCGTCGGCGGCGTCGGCTATGATGCGAGGAAGCGCACATGGCCGGCCGAGTTCAATGTTTTCCTGGCATTGGTCATTCTCGTCGTCATCTTCGAACTGATCGGCCGCGTCTTTCTCGGCGACAGCTTCCTGTTCAACACCCGCAGCGACGTCGGCGGCATCTTCAACGAAGCGCGCCTGCAGATCATCATCCTGCAGGTGTCGATCGTCGGCATCATCGCCATCGGCGTGACGCAAGTGATCATCACCGGCGGCATCGACCTGTCCTCGGGCTCGATCGTCGGCGCGACCGCCATGATCGCCATGAGCTTCGCCCAGGTGGCGACGGTCAACGGCAACCCCAATCCCAAGGCGATGTTTTTGGCGCAAGGCTGGACGGACCTGCCTGTCATCGTGCCGCTGCTGGTGGCGATCGCCTGCGGCCTGTTTGCCGGCCTGGTCAATGGCGCGCTGATCGCCTACACGCGCATTCCGCCGTTCATCGCCACGCTCGGCATGATGGTGACCGCGCGCGGCATCGCGAAATGGTGGTCCAAGGGCCAGCCGATCTCGTTTCCCACCGAGAGTTTCGCCGGCATCGGCAAAGGCCTGATGCCCGTCGTCATCTTCCTGTCGCTGGCCATCCTGTTCCAGCTGATCATGACCTACACCAGGTACGGCAAGCACTGTTACGCGATCGGCTCCAACGAAGATGCCGCGCGCATGTCCGGCATCAAGATCGCCAACCACAAGATCCTGGTCTACGTCATCGCCGGCATTCTCGCAGCGCTCGCCGCTGTGGTGCTGAGCTCCAAGAACCTGACCGCGCAGTCCGGCATGGGCGTAATGTACGAACTCGACGCCATCGCCATGGCGGTCATCGGCGGCGTCTCCCTGTCGGGCGGCCGCGGCTCGATCATCGGCACGGTGATCGGCTCGCTGATCTTCGGCGTCATCATCTCGGGCTTCACCTTCCTGCGCCTCGACGCCTACTACCAAGAGATGGTCAAGGGTGTGATCATCGTCGGTGCGGTGGTTCTCGACCAGTGGCGCCAACGCCTGCGGGCAATGAGGGCATGACCATGTCAGACATCGTCCTGAAGACCGAAAACCTGACCAAGCGCTATGGCGGCGTGCACGCGCTGGAAGGCGCGAATTTCGAGCTGCGCAAGGGCGAGCATGTCGCCATCATGGGCGACAACGGCGCCGGCAAGTCGACCTTCGTGCGCCAGATCACCGGCGTCGAGCAGCGCACCAGCGGCCAGATCTGGTTCGACGGCAAGGAAGTGAATTTTGCCGGACCGATCGAGGCTCGCACGGCGGGCATCGAGACCGTGTTCCAGAACCTGGCGCTGGCCGACGATCTCGACGTGCCGTCGAACCTGTTCCTCGGCCGCGAGAAGGTGCTGTTCAACCTCGGCCCGTTCTCGATCCTCGACCGCAAATACATGCGCAAGGCGACCGAGGCGGCGCTCGTCCGCACGGCGGTGAAGATCCCCAATCTGTCCAACACCATCCGCCACATGTCGGGCGGCCAGCGCCAGTGCGTGGCGATCGCCCGGACCGCGACCTTCGCCTCCAAGCTGATCATCATGGACGAGCCAACGGCTGCCCTTGGCGTACAGGAGACCGCGCAGGTCGAAAACATCGTCCGCACGCTCAAGGACAATGGCGAGCCGCTGATCCTGATCAGCCACAATATGCGCCAGGTGTTCGATCTCTGCGACCGCATCGTCGTGTTCCGGCGCGGCCGCATCGTCGCCAATCTGCGCAAGGAGAACACCGACGGAAACGACATCGTCTCCTACATCACCGGCGCCAAGACCGGTGAGGCGGAACTCGCGGCCTAAACAGGATGGTCATCCTGTTTTCTGGCGCGCTCGAAAAATAGCCTTGCCACCTTCCCCCAAAAGGAAGGTGTGGACACAACTCTCTCTAACCCATCCCCCCAGAGGAAATATCATGACCGTTCGCTTCGCTCTCCTCGGTGCCGGCCGCATCGGCAAGGTCCACGCCCGCGCCGTCGGCTCCAACCCGCAGGCCAAACTGGTTGCCGTTGCCGACGCGTTCGAGAAGGCCGCCAAAGAGCTGGCGAGCGCCTATGGCGCCGAGGTGCGCAGCATCGACGCCATCGAAAAAGCCGGGGATATCGACGCCGTCGTCATCTGCACGCCGACCGACACCCATGCCGATCTGATCGAGCGCTTCGCCAAGGCCGGCAAAGCGATCTTCTGCGAGAAGCCGATCGACCTCAATGTCAAGCGCGTCGAGAAGTGCCTGGCCGTGGTCGAGAAGACCAAGGCGACGCTGATGGTCGGCTTCAACCGCCGCTTCGATCCGCACTTCGCCGCCGTGCGCAAGGCGATCGACGACGGCGCCATCGGCACCGTCGAGATGGTCACCATCACCTCGCGCGATCCCGGCGCGCCGCCGATCGACTACATCAAGCGCTCGGGCGGCATTTTTCGCGACATGACCATCCATGATTTCGACATGGCGCGCTTCCTGCTCGGCGAAGAGGTCGTGGCGGTCAGCGCCCATGCCTCGGTGCTGGTCGACAAGAAGATCGGTGCTGCCGGCGATTTCGATAGCGTCAGCGTCATCCTGGAAACCGCTTCCGGCAAGCAGGCCGTCATCTCCAACTCGCGCCGCGCAACCTATGGCTACGACCAGCGCATCGAGGTGCATGGTTCGAAGGGTATGATCGCGGCCGAGAACCAGCGCCCGGTGTCGATCGAACTGGCCAACGAGAAGGGCTATACGCGCCCGCCGCTGCACGACTTCTTCATGACCCGCTACCTCGACGCCTACGCCATTGAGATCGCCGCGTTCATCACAGCCGCGACCTCGGGCAAGAAAGCGTCGCCGAGCGGCGCGGATGGGCTGGTGGCGCTGAAACTGGCCGATGCGGCGCTGAAATCAGCAACGACCGGCAAGACCGTCCGTCTCGACAAGTAAGAACCCTTGGAAAGAACCACAGGAGCAGAGCGATGAGCGGAACAGCCGGTCGCAATTCACAGACACGCGCCATCGTCACCGGTGGCGCCCAGGGAATCGGCTTTGCCGTTGCCGAAGCGCTGGCCGACGAGGGCTGCCGGGCACTGGCGCTCATCGGCCGCTCGCAGGAGAAGGGCGACAAGGCCGTCGCCCATTTCAAGAAAGCGGGCGTCGACGCGATCTTCATCAGCGCCGACGTCTCTAAAGTGGCCGACTGCAAGCGCGCCGTTGCCAACGCGATCTCGCATTTCGGCACCATCAACGCGCTGGTCAACGCCGCCGCGACATCGGCGCGCGGTTCGCTGGTCGAAACCAGCGAAGAGCTGTTCGACACCATCTTCGACACCAATGTGCGCGGCCCGTTCTTCCTGATGCAGGGCGTGGTGGCGCATCTCTTGGAGAAAAAGGCACCCGGCTCGATGGTCAATGTGCTGTCGATGTCTGCGCATACCGGCCAGTCGTTCCTGACGCCCTATTCGACCAGCAAGGGGGCGCTGATGACGCTGACCAAGAACGTCGCCAATGCCTATCGCCACAACCGCATCCGCTGCAACGCGGTGCTGCCCGGCTGGATGGACACAGAGGGCGAGGACATCGTGCAGAAGAAATGGCACGATGCGCCGGACGACTGGCTGGCAAAGGCCGAAGCGGCGCAGCCGATGGGCCAGTTGGTGAAGCCGGACCAGCTAGCACGGTTGATCAGCTACATGGTCAGCCCGCAGTCGGGCGTCATGACCGGATCGCTGGTCGACTATGACCAGAGCATTGCGGGGGCTTCGCCGGAATAGGATCGGCGAGTCTAGCGGAAACGCCCATAATTTCGTCATCCACGGGCGGAGCAAGGAGCGTAGCGACGCGGCGCAGACCCGAGGATCCATGCCGCGACTTCTGAGCGTTGCTGCGGTGCGAAATTCTGCTCCGATGCACTCCACGGCTGAGGTCACGGCATGGATCCCAGGGTCTCCGCGACGGAGCTTCGCTCCTGCTCCGCCCAGGGATGACGAAGTTTGGGTGCTTCGGCCATCCCGAATTGTCTCCGCATCACCCACGTGACAAGCGCCTCCGCATCGACTATATGAGCCTCATGATCAACCTGACCGCCACGTATTGGTACTTTAGGAGCTCGCTGGCGGCGGGAGGATTGCGCTCGATCTGAAGATTGCAGCAACAAGATCCGAACAGCCGCCATACCTGGCGGCTTTTTTGTTTTCAGCCGGCAGGTTCCCTCTAAATCAAAGAGGAGCATGATGTCGTCCGAAAACCGCTTCACACTTTTCGGCATCATGCTCTCGACAGGAGCAGAAAGCCGTGTTGACCACCACAGACGACCTTCGGGTCAAGGAAATCCGAGAACTGAGTACGCCGGACGAGGTGATGCGGGAGATCCCGCGCACTTTGACCGCGACGCGCACCGTCAGCGCATCGCGCAACGCAACCCATGCCATCTTGAACGGCACCGACGACCGGCTGCTCGTCATTGTCGGCCCGTGTTCGATCCACGATCCGGTCGCGGCCGTCGACTATGCCAGCCGCCTGGCAGCGCTGCGCGAGAGCCTGTCGGACCGGCTGGAGATCGTGATGCGGGTCTATTTCGAGAAACCGCGCACGACGGTCGGCTGGAAAGGCCTGATCAACGATCCCGACCTCGACGGCAGCTTCAACATCGACAAGGGGCTGCGGATGGCACGCAACGTGCTGTCGGCCGTCAACAATCTCGGCCTGCCGGCAGCGACCGAGTTCCTCGACATGACGACCCCGCAATACATTGCCGACCTCGTCGCCTGGGGCGCGATCGGCGCGCGCACGACCGAGAGCCAGATCCACCGCGAACTCGCCTCGGGCCTCTCCTGCCCGGTCGGCTTCAAGAACGGCACCGACGGCAATCTTCGCATAGCCGCCGAGGCGGTGAAATCCGCCGCCCAGCCGCATCATTTCATGGCGGTGACCAAGGGCGGGCGCAGCGGCATCGCCACGACCACGGGCAATGAGGACTGCCACGTCATCCTGCGCGGCGGCGTTCAGCCCAACTATGATACGGCGAGCGTCGAAGCCGCCGCTGTGGAACTCGCTCGTATCGGCGTTGCGCCCAGGCTGATGATCGATGTCAGCCACGCCAATTCGGCCAAGAAGCCCGAGAACCAGCCCAAGGTCGCGGCCGATGTCGCCGGCCAGGTCGCGGCAGGCGACGAGCGCATCATCGGCCTGATGATCGAGAGCAATCTCGTCGCCGGCCGGCAGGACGTGGTGCCGGGCAAGCCGCTGGTCTATGGCCAGAGCATCACCGATGGCTGCATCGACTGGGCGACCACCGAGACGGTGCTGCACGGCCTTGCCGGCGCCGTCGAGTGGCGCCGCTCGGCACGCCGCGCCATGATCGACAACCGGCAGGGAGCCGCTTGAGCCACTATTGCCGGCCTTTGCCCGGCACGGACCCCCACCCCTAACCCCGCCCACAAGAGGGAGGGCAATCGCATATGGATACTTGCGAAGAAGGACCCCCACCCTAACCCTCCCCACAAGGGGGAGGGAACGCTGCCGCGCACTCCTACTCGAACCTTTGACGCCTGAAAACGTCGGCAGTTTGCCGTTGTCAGCGCCGACTGGAGTCCCCCTCCCCCTTGTGGGGAGGGGTTAGGGGTGGAGGTCCTCTTCGCAGGAAATCCCTACGCCGCCCTTAACCCCTCCCATGCCGTGAACACCGACACGGCAAAGAGCAGCAGTCCGGCCGCCCGGCCGGCAAAAATGGTCGCCCTCGGATTGGCGATCAGAAGATTGCGGCTGCGGCCGCCCGTGATCGCCAGTCCGCCATAGATCGCAGCCTGGGTCACCACGGTCAGCAGCCCCATGATCGTCGCCTGCATCCAGATCGGACCGTAGTCCGGTTTCAGGAACTGCGGGTAGACGGCAAGCACGAACAGGTATGCCTTCGGGTTGATCAGGCAGGTCACAAAACCCTGGCGAAAGGCCTTCCATGCGGAACGGCTGCCGGCAGGCCCCTCCTGACCGACAGTGATGGAACTGCGCATCAGCGTGATGCCGATAAAGGCCATGTAGGCGGCGCCGGCAAGCAGAAGCGGCTTGAACAGGATCGGCACGAAATGCATCAGCAGGCCGACGCCGACGGCGCCGTTCAGCGTGTGCACCATGCCGCCGACCATGATGCCGCCAGTCGCGGCGAGACCCCTGTCGCGTCCGCCGGTCAGTGCATTGGCGAGCACGAAGAGCATGTCCATGCCTGGAACGGCGATGATGCCGAACAGCAGGATAAAGAAAAGCCAGAGATTTTCCGCATAATCCATGTCAGTTGCCTGCCGCCTCGCTCCGCCAAACCGCAGCGGAACCTGTTGATTTTCAATTCGATAGGCGCTCCTATAGATCAGCCCAACTGACAATGCTGTGTCAGTTGGGCTCGCAACCCGGGGGAAAAAATGCGCAAGGCGTCACGCCTGTTCGAGATCATCCAGATCGTGCGGCTGGCGCGGCAGCCGGTGACGGCGGCGACGATTGCCGAGCGGCTGGAAGTGACGGTGCGCTCGATCTATCGCGACATCGCAGCGCTGCAGGCGATGCGCGTGCCGATCGAGGGCGGACGCGGCATCGGCTACATCCTGCGCCCCGGCTTCGACCTGCCGCCGCTGATGTTCTCGATCGAGGAGATGGAGGCGATCGTCTTGTCGCTGGCGCTGTTGGAGCGCACGGGCGACAGCGAGCTCAAGCAAGCGGCCAAGCGCGTCAGCGCCAAGATCGCCGGCGCGGTGCCATCACCCTTGCGCCAGGTATTCGACGCCAATGCGCTGCATGCCTGGGGTTTCGCCGCGCCTTCTACCGGCGCGATCGACCTGGCGCTGGTGCGACGCGCCATCCGTGACGAGGAGAAGCTCTACCTCTCCTATCGAGACGAAATGGGCCGCGCCTCCGAGCGCCTCATCCGCCCGATCGCGCTCATCTACTACGCCGAAACCGCCAACATCGTCGCCTGGTGCGAGCTGCGCCAGGCGATCCGCAATTTCCGCAGCGACCGGATCGAGGATTGCCAGGCGACGGGGCTGCGGTTCAAGGGCGAAGGCGACCGCTTGCGACAGGTCTGGGTCAACGGCTGGGAGACGAACGCCTCGACCGCCGCGAGTTGAGTTCCAGCGCTTTGGTTCTGCCACCGACCCAAGCTAGATAGTTCTATTGCCCTATCTTCGCCGCTACGCACCCCAACGAGGGCAGCGGAGTGATACCATCCTTTGTTATCTCGTCCTGCCGGGACCTGTTGTCGCCATCGGCAGCGCAGCGATGAATCGCCTCTAAGATAAGCTTTCTGACAGGCTCTTGCGGGAGTGACATATACTCGAAATACGTGTCCTTGGTCGGAAAGCCGTTCACGTAATCAAGAGCTCCAAAGACGCACGCGTTAGTTTCCACCTTGTTGCCTATCCCAAATTTAGTCTTATCAACAAAAACCAAGCCAACCGAGATCCACGTCTTTCTGCTGGTAAATTTATATGCTGTGCAGCCATCACCACTGAGGCGCGCCGTATAGGCAAATGATTTATAACCCTGCAGTAATTTCGAATTCCCCAATAATTTCTCTATGTCATTTGCAAAGACGCCTGGGGAAACTGATATAATGGAAATCTGAGTTGTTCCACTCGTCCGAACTAGGTCGAAAATGCCATCTCGATTAGTTCTATATTCACTTACGGAACCATCTATCTCAGGGCCAGCGTTGATAATCTCATACGTTCTGGTGTAAGATGGCCATACTAAAATTTCGCCCCTTGATCCAAATGTGACAAATACCTCAATGAGGCGCCTTTAACGCTTTGACCTATACCTTCGGCAGAAGCACCTGTTGCGATCATACTCAAGGAAAGGTAACTTGCAACTGCAAGTAAGAACCAGAAGTTTCTCGCTCCGAGTTTGATCATTTATTTAGCCCGGTGAAATTCCTAAATTTTGCCTTGCATGGGATATCACTTTTCCCATCACGACGAAATCGGCTGCGCCAAGGAGCCTCATCTGCCCGAATTGCGCCTATCCGCTATGCCGAAACCACCAACATCGTCGCTTGGTGAGTTCCGCCAGCCGATCGCAATTTCCGCAGCTGAAGCGCCCATCACCAGTCGTGCTCCCCAAGAATGATCACCTCACATCCACCCAGCGCTTTTCCTCGAACGAGCGCGCCATCGCGTGCACGGTGCGCTCGATCTCCAGCCCTTCGGCGAATTCGATGACCCGCGCAGGCTTACCGGCCAGGCGCGTCAGCAATTCGTGGCACTCGATGATCTTGAGGTCGTTGAAGCCGAGGCCATGGCCGGGCGCCGGCAGGAAAGCGTCGTACGGCTTGTGGTGGGGCGCCACCAGTATGGTGCGGTAGCCCTGCTCGGTCGGTCGATCGGCGGTGACATAGAGCTGGATTTCATTCATCCGCTCCTGGTCGAACAAGATCGACCCCTTCGAGCCGAAGATCTGGATGGCGATGCGGCCCTTGCGGCCCCAGGCCGAGCGGTTGACCAGCAGCGTGCCGGCAATGCCATTTTCCAGATGCATCAGCACGCTGGCGATGTCGTAGGTGTCGACCACGCGACGGCCGCCGCTGGCCAGCTTGCGATCGGCATAGGGTTTGGCCATGTCGCAGATGACGCTGGCGACGCGGCCGAACAGGGCTGAGACCAGCGACAGCGGATGCACGGCGAAATCGTCGAGCGCGCCATAACCGGAGGCCGCCTCGTGCTTCCAGAAGAACAGCGCCTCGGGATCGGCCATGAAGTCCTCGTCCATCTCGATGCGCAGATGGTTGACCTCGCCGATGATCTTCTCTTCCAGCAAAGCGCCGATGTGGCGGATGGCCGGGCTCTGGATGTAGTTGTAGCCGAGCGCCGCGACCTTGCCGGACTTGCTCGCCGCCGCAGCCATCGCCTCGGCCTCGGCAAAGCTCGGCGCCATCGGCTTTTCGCACCACAGATGCTTGCCTGCTTCGAGGATGGCGATGGCCATTTCCGGATGGAACTGGTTGGGCGTGGTCAGCGAGACGATATCGACTTCGGGATCGTTGACTACGGCACGCCAGTCGCCGGACGCCTTGGCGAAACCGAACTCGCCCGCCTTGCGCCGGGCGAGCTCTTCATTGACCTCGCCGAGATGGACCAGCCGTGGCTTGGCAACGTCGGGAAAGACGGCGCTGACGGCACTCCATGCTATGGCGTGACACTTGCCCATGAAACCCGTACCGATGAGACCGACGCCGACCATTTTCCGTTTCTCCACTGCTTGAAGCGTTACGTGGATGAATTAGTCCATTTTCATCCGAAATGGAATGTCTGCCCCATTTTTTATGGCGTTCTTGCGCAGGCTCGCTATGATGATGCAGAGAGGGACGCTTCACGCATGAGCTTGGACACAGCGACGATGGACGAACGGGTACCTCGCGATTTCGAGACGCTGCGCACCACCATCCTGGAGCGGCGCGAAAGCCTGCCGAAGCGCATCGCCCAGATCGCTGCCCATGCGCTCGACAATCCCGACGATATCGCCTTCGGCACGGCCGCCAGCATCGCCGCTTCGGCCGGTGTGCAGCCTTCAACCCTGATCCGATTTGCCCAGCAGCTTGGCTTCGATGGTTTCACCAGCCTGCAGCAGGTGTTTCGCGAACGGCTGCGCGAGCGCAACTCATCCTATGACGAAAGGCTGCAGGCGTTGCGCGCCAAGGCAGAGGGCGGCGCCGGCCATCGGGCGATCTTCGACGGCTTCGTCGCCGCGGCCAGCACCTCGCTCAACGACGTTTCGCGCACGCTGGACGAAGCGCATCTGGAAGATGCTATTTCCCTGCTGGCAAAGGCGGAAACCATCTACGTGCTGGCCAAGCGCCGCTCCTATCCGGTGGCGTCCTACATCGCCTATGCGCTGGGCAAGCTGAAGATCCGCAACCAGTTGATCGAATCGGCGGCCGGGCTGAATGCCGAGATGATCGGCTTCGCAACGCCGGCGGATGCCGTCATCGCCATCTCCTTCTCGCCCTATGCGCCTGCCACCATCGAGGAGGCGCGCAGTATTTCGGAACAGGGCGTGCCGATCGTCGCCATCACCGACAGCTCGTTTTCCCCGCTCGCCCAGTTCGCCAAGGTCTGGTTCGAGGTTGCCGAGGCCGATTTCGCCGGCTTCCGCTCGCTGTCGGCGACAATGGCGCTGGCCATGGCGCTGACCGTCGGCGTCGGCGAGAAGCGACGCGACACGGGTCGGAAGCGCAAGGCCTGATCCACCGCCGAAAGGTACTTTTCCCCGAAGGAACGCTCATTCCATATTGACTATGGATTGGAATTATTATTTCATATTCCCGGCGCCACGCTGCCGCTCGCGCGTGTACCCCAACACAACAAGGCCGACGGGAGGTTCCAATGAGCGAAGCCGTGGACGCTGAATACGCGCCGCTCGACGTCATCACCATCGGTCGCGCTTCCGTAGACCTTTATGGGCAGCAGATCGGCTCGCGGCTGGAGGACATCACCTCCTTCGCCAAGTCGGTCGGCGGTTGCCCGGCCAATATCTCTGTCGGCACCGCCAGGCTCGGCCTGCGCTCGGCGCTGCTCACCCGCGTCGGCGACGAGCAGATGGGCCGCTTCATCCGCGAGCAGCTGACGCGTGAAGGCGTCAATGTCGACGGCCTGAAGACCGACAAGGAGCGGCTGACCGCTTTGGTGCTGCTGTCGGTCGAGGACGAAGGCGTTTCGCCGATGATCTTCTACCGCTCCGATTGCGCCGACATGGCGCTGGCGCCGGAAGACATCGACCAGGCCTTCATCGCCTCGGCGCGCTCGATCGTCGTCACCGGCACGCATTTTTCCAGGCCCAACAGCGATGCCGCGCAGCGCAAGGCGATCCGCATCATGAAGGCCAAGGGCGGCAAGGTGGTGTTCGACATCGACTACCGGCCGAACCTGTGGGGCCTTGCCGGCCATGCCGAAGGGTTCGAGCGCTATGTGAAATCGGACCGGGTCTCGGCACAGTTGAAGACGGTGCTGCCCGACTGCGACCTCATCGTCGGTACCGAGGAAGAGATCATGATCGCGTCGGGCGCCGACGATTGCCTGAGCGCCTTGAAGACGATCCGCTCGCTGTCGGCCGCCACCATCGTCCTTAAGCGCGGCGCCATGGGCTGCATCGTCTATGACGGACCGATCAGCGACGATCTCGAGGACGGTGTCGTCGGCAAGGGCTTCCCGATCGAGATCTACAATGTGCTGGGCGCCGGCGACGCCTTCATGTCCGGTTTCCTGCGCGGCTGGCTGGGTGGCGAAGATCATGCGACAGCGGCGACCTGGGCCAACGCCTGCGGCGCCTTCGCCGTGTCGCGGCTGCTCTGCGCGCCGGAATATCCGACCTTCGAAGAACTGCGGTTCTTCCTCAAACACGGCAGCAAGCATCTGGCGTTGCGCAAGGACAAGGCGATCAACCACATCCATTGGGCGACGACGCGCCGGCGTGACATCCCGTCGCTGATGGCGCTTGCCTGCGACCACCGCGTGCAGCTGGAGGATGTGGCGGCGAAGGCCGGCGCCGATCCGGCCCGGATCGAAGACTTCAAGGTGCTGGCAGTCAAGGCGGCAGCGAAGGTCGCCGCCGGCCGCGACGGCTACGGCATGCTGATCGACGAGAAACACGGCCGCAAGGCTATGTTCGAATTCGCCAGGCATTCCTTCGCCTGGCTCGGGCGGCCGGTGGAGCTGCCGGGTTCGCGGCCGCTGCGCTTCGAATTCTCGCAGGACATCGGCTCGCAGCTTGTCGAATGGCCGGTCGACCATTGCATCAAATGCCTGTGCTTCTATCACCCCGACGATCCGGCGGCGCTGAAAGACGAACAGCAGCAGAAACTGCGCGCCCTGTTCGAAGGCGCGCGGAAGGTCGGCAGGGAACTTCTCGTCGAGATCATTGCCGGCAAGCATGGCAAGCTCGACGAGACGACGATCCCGCGCGCGTTGGAGGAACTCTATGCGCTCGGCATCAAGCCGGACTGGTGGAAGCTCGAGCCGCAGGCGTCGAGCGGCGCCTGGGCGAAGATCGAGGCCGTCATCCTGAAGCACGACCCGTGGTGCCGCGGCGTCGTGCTGCTTGGCCTGGAGGCGCCGCAGGACGAGCTGGAAGCGGCGTTCGCCGCCACCGCCAAGGCACCCATCGTCAAGGGCTTTGCCGTCGGCCGCACCATCTTCGTCCATGCGGCCGAACAATGGCTGGCCGGCAGAATGTCTGATGACGAGGCAATCGCCGACATGGCGTCTCGCTTCGGACAGTTGACGGATGCGTGGCTTGCCGCGCGCGGCCGCAAGGCGGCATAAGAAGGCGCGAATAGGACTGCGGAGGAAAACACCATGAGCAAGACAATCCGCCTGACAATGGCGCAGGCGCTGACCCGCTTCCTGTCGCGCCAGATGACCGAGATCGACGGTAGCAAAGTCCCCATCTTCGGCGGCGTATGGGCGATCTTCGGCCACGGCAATGTCGCCGGCATCGGCGAGGCGCTCTATCAGCTGCGCGACGAATTGCCGACCTTCCGCGCCCACAATGAACAGGCGATGGCGCATGCGGCGATCGCCTATGGCAAGGCCAATTTCCGCCGCCGCTTCATGGCCGCGACCTCTTCGATCGGCCCCGGCGCGCTCAACATGGTGACGGCGGCGGCGCTCGCCCATGTAAACAGGTTGCCCGTCCTGTTTTTGCCGGGCGACGTCTTCGCGAACCGCATTCCCGACCCGGTGCTGCAGCAGGCCGAGGACTTTTCTGACGGCACGGCGACGGTCAATGACTGCTTCCGTCCGGTTTCGCGCTATTTCGACCGCATCACCCGGCCGGAGCAGATCATTCCTGCGCTCAGCCGCGCCATGCAAGTGCTGACCGATCCGGCCGAATGCGGCCCGGTGACGCTGTCTCTGTGCCAGGACGTGCAGGCCGAGGCCTACGACTACCCCGAGAGTTTCTTTGCCGAGCGGGTCTGGCACCAGCGCCGGCCGCGCCCGGATCGCCATGAGCTTGCCGCCGCGGTCGCGGCGCTAGAGGGCGCAAAAAAGCCGCTGGTGATCGCCGGCGGCGGTGTCCTCTATTCGCAGGCGTCGGACGAACTGGCGAAATTCGCCGAGAGCGCCGGCATCCCGGTCTGCGAGACGCAAGGCGGCAAATCCTCGCTGCCGGACGACCATCCGCTCAACATGGCGGCGGTCGGCGTCACCGGCACTTCTGCCGCCAACCGGCTGGCTGAGGACGCCGATGTCGTGCTGGCCATCGGCACGCGCCTGCAGGATTTCACCACTGGTTCGTGGGCGCTGTTCAAGAATTCGGGCAAGACCATCATCGGGCTCAACGTGCAGCCCTTCGACGCCGGCAAGCACCGCGCCCTACCATTGGTGGCCGATGCGGCCGAGGGCCTGGCTGAACTCGGTGCTGCGCTGAACGGCTGGAAGGCACCTTCCACCTGGACCGACAATGCGGCCACCGGCAAGAAGGCCTGGCAGGCCGAGGCGGCCAAGGTGACGGCGTCGACCAATGCGGCCTACCCGTCCGACGCGCAGGTGATCGGCGCCGTGCAGCGCGCCATGGGCACCAATGTGACACTGCTGAATGCCTCCGGCGGGTTGCCGGGCGAACTGCACAAACTCTGGCAGGCGGGCGCGCCCGGATCGTATCATGGCGAATATGGCTTCTCGACCATGGGCTACGAGATTGCCGGCGGGCTCGGAGCCAAGATGGCGAAGCCCGGCGAGGAGATCGTCGTCATGATCGGCGACGGCTCCTACCTGATGATGAACTCCGAAATCGCCACCTCGGTGATGCTCGGCCTCAAGCTCACCATCGTGCTGCTCGACAACCGCGGCTATGGCTGCATCAACCGGCTGCAGATGGCGACCGGCGGCGCCAACTTCAACAACCTCCTCAAGGACTCGCGCCACGAGGTGCTGCCCGACATCGACTTTGCCGCGCATGCGGCGAGCATGGGGGCGATCGCCGAGAAGGTGCCGTCGATCGCCGGGCTGGAAAACGCGCTGGAGAAGGCAAAGAAGAACAACCGCACCACCGTGCTGGTCATCGACACCGACCCGCTGGTTTCCACCGATGCCGGGGGCCATTGGTGGGACGTGGCGGTGCCGGAAGTGTCTGTACGGCCGCAGGTCAACGCGGCGCGCAAGGCGTATGACGAGAAGCGGAAGATGCAGACCGTCGGCGATTGATATAGGCGCTGCCACCCCTACCCCGCTGCTTCGCAGCGACTTGCCGGGGCGAGCAACGGTCTCGCCCGTCCTTCGGACCCCCACAAGGGGGTGAATACGAACTGAACTGGAGTGACGACTTGAAAGCCAAACTGGGCATGTCCCCCATTGCGTGGTGGAACGACGATCTTGCGGAACTCAGCGATGACGTGTCGCTGGAAGAATGCCTGCGCCAGTCGCGCTCGGCCGGCTTCACCGGCATGGAGATGGGCCGGCGTTTTCCCAATGATCCCGAAATCATGCTGCCGATCCTGAAGGCCGCCGACGTCACGCTGTGCGGCGGCTGGTTCTCGGGCACGCTGGTCGATGGGGAGATGGCCGACAACAAGGATCGCATCCAGCCGATGATCGACCTGTTCAAGGCGGTGAATGCGCCTTGCATCGTCTATGGCGAGGTCGGCCGCTCGATCCAGGGCGACCGCTCGAAGCCGCTGGCCACCAAGCCGAAGCTGTCGGATGACGAGATGAAGGCTTATGCCAGGCGGCTCACCGAATTTGGCGAATGGTGCGCCGAGCAAGGCATGCCGCTCTCCTACCACCACCATATGGCGGCAGTGGTCGAGACCGAGCCGGAACTCGATGCCTTCATGCGCTATTCCGGAGCCGGCATTCCCCTGCTGCTCGATGCTGGACATCTGGCATTCGCCGGCGGCAACGTGCTGCGCGCTATCGACAACCATCATACCCGGATCAGCCATGTGCATGTGAAGGACGTTCGCATGGGGGTGATCGAAAAGCTCGATCGCACCAAACAATCCTTCCTCGACGCGGTGGCGCTGGGCGCCTTCACCGTGCCGGGCGATGGTTCGCTGGATTTCGGCGCCATCGTGCAGCGCTTCGCCGACCATGGCTATGAGGGCTGGTTCGTGGTCGAGGCGGAGCAGGACCCGAAGAAGAACCCGCCACTCAGGATGGCGCAGGTTGGCTACAAGGAATTGATGCGCGTCATGACCGCCGCCGGCTATACGGTCGAGACGCAAGGCTTTCCAAATGTCTAGTTTTCCAATGGCTGGTGCGACGGGTTCCCGGCGAGGCCGATTGCTGTAGATTGGCCCGATGAAAGATTCCGAACACCCCTTCTTCCGGCCTTTGTGGCGGCGCGTCGCCATCGTCGCGGTCTGCGTCATCTGGTCGATCATCGAGTTCGCCACCGGCACGCCGTTCTGGGGCATGATCGCGCTCGGCTTCGCCGGCTACGCCGTCTGGCAGTTTTTTTATCTCTATAAACCGGCCGACGAGGCGAAGGCCGAGGCCGAACCGAAGGAGTGACTGATCGCATGCGTTGGCGATTGGCTTGCAGTGCTTCTAACTTCGTCATCCTAGGGCGGAGCAAGGAGCGCAGCGACGCGGCGCAGACCCTAGGATGACGAAGTTGGAAGGGCGCCGGCCAATTTCCGAACGTTTGCGATGGTCCTTTCAAACAAACGACTTGGCTTTACAGGCCTGCAACCGTCAGGCCACTGGAATAGGAGACAAGAAATGTCGAAGCTGCTCGTCAAAGCCGACAAAGGCCTTGGCCGCGTCGCCCATGTGACGCCGAAAAGCGCCGGCTGGACCTATGTCGGTTTCGACCTGCATCGGCTGAAGCCGGGCGAGAGCGTCTCCGGCAAGACGGAGGATCGCGAAGTCTGCCTGGTGTTCGTCACCGGCAAGGGCAAGGCCAAGGCCGGCGGCAAGGAGCTCGGTCTGCTCGGCGGGCGCATGTCGCCCTTCGAGGGCAAGCCGTGGTCGGTCTACATTCCGCAAGGCTCCGACTGGTCGGTGACGGCGGATACCGAGCTGGAACTTGCCGTCTGCTCGGCGCCGGGCCTTGGCGGCGGCCTGCCGGCGCGGGTGATCGCACCGGACGATCTCGGCCAGGAGGTGCGCGGCAAGGGCACCAACACGCGCTACGTCACCAACATATTGCCGGAGGGCAAGCCGGCCGATTCGCTGCTGGTGGTCGAGGTCATCACGCCTGGCGGCCACACGTCGAGCTACCCGCCGCACAAGCACGACCAGGACAATCTGCCCGCTGAATCCTATCTTGAGGAAACCTACTATCACCGTCTCAACCCGCCGCAGGGCTTTGCCTTCCAGCGCGTCTACACCGATGCCGACAAGAACGGCCATCGCGCGCTCGACGAAGCCATGGCGATCGAGGATGGCGATGTCGTGCTGGTGCCCGGGGGTTATCACCCCTGCGCCGCCTGCCACGGCTATGACCTCTATTATCTCAACGTCATGGCCGGACCGAAGCGGACGTGGAAATTCCACAATGCGCCTGAGCATGAATGGCTGATGAAGGCCTGACCGGTCGCTGCGTGAGCACTCGCTCCCTGGTCCAGCACGAAAAAATCGTCGGCTAATGACCCCGCCGCAGCGTTTTGTTACCTGAAAGCCAGCAAGGCTTCGTCAATTCGTCATGGAAATCACCTATGGCAGCGAAGCTGACAAGGACTTTCCATGCGCTACGCCCTCTATTTCACCCCCCGGCAGGACGAGCCACTGGCGCGGATCGCCGCCGACTGGCTCGGCCGCGACCCGTTTGGCGCCGCGACGAGGCCGGTCGAAGCGGTGGCAGACCTGTCGGCGGCGGAAGTCGCTTTCCACACCGCTTCGGCGCGCCGTTATGGCTTTCACGCAACGCTGAAAGCCCCCTTCCGCCTGGCTGCCACCGAGACGGAAGCCTCGCTGCGCGCCGCACTCGACCAATTCGCCGAGGCGACGCCGGCGGTGACCATCCCGCGTCTCGTCGTGAGCCAGATCGACGGCTTCTTCGCACTGGTGCCGGAAGGGCCAGTGCCTGCGCTCAACCGGTTCGCCGATGACGTGGTGCGCGATTTCGACCGGTTTCGCGCACCGCTGAGCGAGGCGGAAATCGAGCGGCGCAGCCCGGATTCGCTGAAGCCGGCCGAGTTCCGCAATCTCTGCCAATGGGGTTACCCCTATGTCTTCGAAACCTTTCGCTTCCACATGACGCTGTCCGGCCGGGCGGGGTCACAGGAAAGCCCTCGTTTGCGCGCAGCGATCGACAGCCTGTTCGCGGAAGTGCTGCAACAGAAGGTGCTGGTGGATGCGCTGACCTTGTTTGTCGAAACCGAACCGGGTGCACCGTTCATGGTGCTCTCGCATCACGCGCTCGGGCGCCGCCCGGCCAGAAAAACCGCCTGAAGGACTGCCTGAAATGACCGCCGAGACTGTTCTCCACAATGCCCGCATCGTGCTTGCCGACGAGATCGTCGAGGGTTCGCTGGTGCTGCGCGACGGCTTTATCGCCGGCATCGAATCCGGCATCAGCCGCATCGGCGAGGATATGGGCGGCGACTATGTCATTCCCGGGCTGGTCGAATTGCACACCGACCATCTCGAAGGCCACTACGCGCCGCGGCCCAAGGTGCGCTGGAATCCGATCGCCGCCGTGCTCGCCCATGACGCGCAGGTGGCGACCGCCGGCATCACCACCGTGCTCGACGCCTTGCGCGTCGGCATGGACGAAGACGCCGACCTGACATCGGCCGACATCCGCAAGCTGGCCGACGCGATCGAGGACAGTGTGAAGCAGGACCGTCTGCGCGCCGACCATTTCATCCACCTGCGCTGCGAGGTTTCGGCACCGGACTGCCTCAGGGCTTTCGCCAATTTCGATGGCGACGAGCGGGTCAGACTGGCATCGCTGATGGACCATGCGCCAGGCCAGCGCCAGTTCGTCAATCTCGAGACCTATGCCTACTATTACCAGCGCAAGCTGAAGCTGACCGATCGCGATTTCAAGCTGTTCTGCGAAAAGCGGATGGCCGAATCGGCGCGCAATTCAGCGCCGAACCGGGCGGTGATATCAGCCGCCTGCCAGGAGCGCGGCATCGTGCTGGCCAGCCACGACGACGCCACATCAGGCCATGTCGACGAGGCGATCGAACAGGGCGTGCGCGTCGCCGAATTCCCGACCACGGAAGAGGCCGCCAAGGCCTCGAAAGAGGCCGGGATGGGCGTGCTGATGGGCGCGCCCAACGTCATGCGCGGCGCCTCGCATTCGGGCAATGTCTCGGCCCGCACGCTGGCCGGCGACGGCCTGCTCGACATCTTGTCATCCGACTATATTCCCTTCAGCCTGATCCAGTCGGCGTTCTTCCTCGGCGATGTCGTCGAAGGCATTTCCCTGCCGCAGGCCGTCGCCATGGTCTCGAAGAACCCGGCCGATGCGATTGGCCTGACCGACCGCGGCGTCATCGAACAGGGCCGCCGCGCCGATCTGGTGCGCGTGCGCGTCGACGACCATGTCCCGGTGGTGCGCACCGTGTGGCGGCAGGGAAGCCGGGTCGCATGATGGTGTCGGCATCGATCGAGCGGGAATTGTCGGCCGAGACGTTTCCGATCCGCGATGGCGTTTTCGTCGCCGTCGTCGGCCCAAGCGGCGCCGGCAAGGACACAGTGATCGGCTACGCCCGCGCCCGCTTTGCCGATGAGACAAGGCTGGAGTTCGTCCGCCGCGTCATCACCAGGCCGAGCGATGTCGCCAGCGAGGACCACGACACGCTGGCCGACGCCGCCTTCGTCGAGGCCGAAGCCGATGGCGCCTTCGCCATCTCCTGGGAAGCGCACGGCTTGCGCTACGGCATCCCCGCCGATGTCGACTGGTCCGTCGCCAATGGCCGTGTCGCTGTCGCCAATGTGTCGCGCGCGATCATCCCCTCCTTGCGCGAACGCTATGCCAATCTGGCCATCGTCGAGATCACCGCCTCTCCCGACGTGCTGGCAGAGCGTCTGGCGATGCGCGGCCGCGAGTCACGCGGCGAGGTGCTGGCGCGACTGGCGCGCAGCGCCAATGTCACTCTGTCCGGGCCCGGCGTCACCTCGATCGACAACAGCGGCCCACGCGAAGCCGCCGGCAAGCGTTTTGCCGAGGTGCTGCGCAAGGCGATGGCCTTTTCCGACATATCGGGCCTGATCTAGGCTAGCCTTCAAGCGCAAAAGGCATGAACAAGACGGTGCCGGCAGCACTTTCGCCAGGGGCCAGCACGATCACGCCTTCCTCCGGATCGTCCCACCGGCCCCGGTTGAAAGCACCGGAGGCATTCGTTTGCGGCTCGACGCAGAAATACGGTTTCGCAGGATCGGCATAAAGCATCAGGTGCTTGAACATCGGATCGGCCTTGATGCGCAGCCCGACGCCGCGTGTCGGGAAGCGGATCTCGGCCTCGCCGCTCCAGCCGCCATAATCATTGTTGCGCCAGCCGCCCGGCAAAGGCCGGCCATCGGCGAAGTCGAGCTCGGGGGCAAGCGTGATCGGATCGCCGGCAATGCCTTGCGGTTCTTCCAGATAGAACCGCGTGGCGTTGAACCGCAGCGTCACGTCCGGGTCGCGGTCGAACCAGGGATGCAGTCCGAACCCGAACGGCATCGAAACCGGCCCGGTGTTGGTGATCGTCATTCGGACCGCGAGGCTTTCATCGGAAGCTTCGAAAACCTGCGTCGCGCGATAGGAATAAGGCTCGGGACCGGCGGTAATTTCGAGTGACAATCCGGCGCTGTCGGCGGTCGCGTCGATGACAGTCCAGGGATGCTTCCAGCCGCTGCCATGCACATTGATTGTTTCGGGGAGATTGTTCGGCTGGACCTGCCAGCGTTTCCCTCCGAACATGAAGGCATTTCCGGCGATGCGATTGGCGTAGGGTGTCATTGGAAACATGGCCACGCCAAGCACATTGCCGGTATCGCGATCCCCGTCCGAAAGCCGGCGCAGGAGATCGATGCCGCGCCAGCGCAGCGCGCTCACGCTGCCGCCGATTTGCGGCGCCAGTTCGGCTTCAAGCGCCCCTGCCCTCAACATCAACAGTTCAGGTTTCGCTCTCATGGCTTGCCACTCGTCCGCCACCGACATCCGGCATGATGTGGAGACGTCCCGCAATCGCAGAAGGGCGGCAAGGCCGCAACCATTTCATTCATGCCGCCAGGCGCCGACAAACGCGCGGCGCGTCTTGGCAGGGCGATTATTCCGCGGCCGCGCCGGAAGCGCTCTTGCGCGTGGCGTCGACCATCAGCCGCCGTTCCCGGAACACGCCCCATTGCTGGTCGACCAGCACACCGATGAGGATGACGCCGCCCATCACCGCGAAGTTGAGCGAGGACGGGATGCCGAGCAGATTGACGAGGTTCTGCAACTCCTGCAGCAGCACCGTGCCGAGGATGACGCCGATCAGCGAGCCTTCACCGCCGCGCAGCGAGAAGCCGCCGAGCACGGCTGCGGCGATGGCGTAGAGTTCGTAGAACTGGCCGTGGCTGGCCGGTGAGATCGAGCGCGTGTACATGGCGAAATAGATCGCCGAAAGCGCCGTCAGCACGCCGCAGATGACATAGGCGGCGATGACGACACGGCCGGTGCGGATGCCCGAATATTTCGCCGCCTCCTCGTTCTTGCCGATGGCGTAGAGATAGCGGCCGAACACCGAGCGGTGCAGCACCACCCACATGACGATCGAAATAACGATCAGCGCGATGAAGCTGTTCGGCACGCCCCAGGAGCGCCCGGCGGTGAGGAATTCGAGGTCGGGGAAATTCTGGCCGAAGGCAAAACCCGCGGTGCCGTCGGCGGTGTAGAAGCGGGCGACGCCGCGGTAGATCAGCAGGCCGCACAGGGTGACGACGAAGGGCTGCAGCTTGAGCCTTGTGATCAGCCAGCCATGCGCCAGGCCGATGATGGCGCCAAGCACCAGGATGAGCACGAAGGCCAGCGGCCATTCCATGCCACGCACGGCGATGAAGTCGATGAACAGCGTGCCAAGCAGCGCGACTACCGAGCCGACCGACAATTCGATGCCGCCGGTGATGATGACGAAGGCCTGGCCGATCGACAGGATGCCGAACAGGCCGATCAGGTTCGAGGTGTTGGCAAGGTTGATCGGCAGCAGGAAGCGCGGATTGATGATCGCAACGATCGCCCCGACCACCAGGATCAGGATCAGCAGGCCGAGATCTTTCTTGCTCATCGTCTTCTCCCCAATGCCTGCCTGAGCGGATCGCGTTTGCGCGGCCCGTGGCAACAACTATTTCGGCTGCTTGCCCACCGCCAGCAGCAGCACGTTTTCCTGGCTGAACCGGTCCTTGTCGAGAATGCCCGAGATCTGGCCCTCATGCATGACGGCGATGCGGTCGGACACGCCGATCACCTCTTCCATGTCCGAGGAGATCATCAGCACGGCGACGCCGGCGTCGGCCAATGCGCGCATCAGGCCATAGATTTCCGCCTTGGCGCCGATGTCGATGCCGCGCGTAGGCTCGTCCAAAATCATCACCTTCGGATTCATGGCCAGCCACTTGCCGAGCACGACCTTCTGCTGGTTGCCGCCCGACAGCGTGCCGGTGCGCGTCTGCACCGAAGGCGCCTTGATGCCGAGATCTTTCTTTTGCTTCTCGGCGGTGGCGGTCTCGGCGCTTGAGGACACCAGGGAGCGGCGCGCATGCGCGGGCAGATTGGGCAAGGAAATGTTCTGCGCGATCGACAGGTCGAGCAGGATGCCGGTGAGCTTGCGGTCTTCCGGCACCAGGAAGATGCCATGCGCGACGGCGTCGGCCGCGGAAGCCAGCGCGAGCGGCTTGCCGTCGAGTTCGAGCGCGCCGCCGAGCTTCGAGTCGATGCCGAAGAACACCCGCGCCAGTTCGGTGCGGCCGGAACCGACAAGGCCGGCAAGCCCGAGGATTTCGCCGCGCCTGACGTCGAGGTCGACCGGCCGGCCGGGATAGGCAGGCGTGCGGATGGCCTTGGCCGCAAGCGCCGTGGCGCCGGGCGCACGCGCCGCTTCCGAGGCCTTTTCGCGCTCCTTCAGCATGCGGCCGATCATCAGCTTGACCATCTGGTCGTGGCCGATGTCGCTTTTCGGCAAGGTGCCGGCCAGCATGCCGTCGCGCAGCACGACGACGCGGTCGGCGACGCGCTCGACCTCGTGCAGGCGGTGCGAAATGAAGATGACGCTGATGCCGTCGGCCTTCAGCGCCTTGATGACGTCGAGCAATTTGTCGGTCTCGGCGAGCGGCAGGCTCGATGTCGGCTCGTCGAGGATGACCAGCCTTGCCTCGATCGACAGCGCCTTGGCGATCTCGACCATCTGCTGCTGGGCCAGAGACAGGGTCGCAACCGGCGTGTCGGCGGAAAAATTGGCGCCGACGCGCTTCAACAGCGGCGCCACCATGGTGCGCAGCTTGGCGCGGTCGACGAGCTTGAGCGGCCCGGCGCGCAACGGCTCGCGGCCGAAGAAGATGTTGGCGGCGACATCGAGATTGTCGAACAGGTTGAGTTCCTGGTGGACGAAGGCGATGCCCGAACCCAGGCTGCCTTCGACGGAGAGCCTGTCATGCGCGGTGCCGTCGACGGTGATCGTGCCGCTGTCCGGCGTGGTGACGCCGCCGAGAATCTTCATCAAGGTCGATTTGCCGGCGCCGTTTTCGCCGACAAGGCCGATGACCTCGCCCGGCCTGACCTCCATGGAGAAGCCGTCGAGCGCGACGACGCCCGGATAGGTCTTGCGCACGTTCTCGAGGCTGAGGAACGGCGTCGTTGCTGCGATGGATGTGTCGGAATAATTCATCATGCCTGACAGCGATTGGCGGGCCAATTTCTGAGCATGATCTCTGGACAAAACGGTTTCCCGTTTGTCCGAGAAAACCGGCTTCCACTTTTCGGGATCATGCTCTTGGCTTTTGGCAGACTGACGATCCTCGCGGTGTTCGTCAATGCGAGCAGCCGGCCCAAGCGACGTTGAGCCGGCTGAACTGCTTTAAGTCTTATTTTCCGGCCATCGCCTTCAGATTGGCGGCGTAGGCGTCGACGTCATCCTTGCCGATGATCTTGGTCGGGATGATGATGAGGTTGCCTTCCGGGATGCCCGACTTGTCGCCCTTGAGATAGGCAGCCATCAGCTTCATGCCCTGATAGGCCCATTCGAAGGGCTGCTGCACGACGGTGGCGGCAATGGTGCCTTCCTTGACGCCGCCCAGCGTGATCGGATCGTCATCGAAGCCGACGACGGTGATCGAGCCGAGCTTGCCGGCGTCGCGCAGCGCTTCATAGATGCGCGGCGTATTGTAGGAGTAGAAGCCGACCATGCAGGTGACGTCGGGGCTGGCGACCAGCGCGTCCTCGACGTTCTTCTTGGCGCGCGCCTGGTCGATGTCGTCGCCGCGCACGTCGATCAGTTCGATCTTGGTGCCGGCCAGGCCGTCCTTCATGCCCTGGATGCGCTCCTTGGCGTTGTCGGCGCCGAGCAGGCCGACGAAGCCGAGGCATTTTCCGCCATCGGGCATTGCCTTCTTGGCGATTTCGGCCGCCTGCTTGCCGGCATCGACATTGGACGAGCCGATATAGGCGACGCGCTTGGTCTGCGGGGCGTCCGAGTCGGTGGTGAACAGCGCCGTTTCCGAAGCGATCTTGTTCAACCCATCGGTCGAGGTCTTGGGATCGACAGCCGAGACCATGATGCCCTTGACGCCGGCGGTGACCAGATCGTCCATCAGCCGCTGCTGGATGGCGACCGAGGACTGCTCGGGATATTTGAGCTCGAGCGTATAGTCGGGCAGTTCGCCCTGCGCCTTCTTGACGCCGGCTTCGGCGGCCTTCCAGAAATCGGAAGCGCCGTTGACGACGAAGGCCAGCGTCGGCTTGTCTTGGGCGCGCGCGATTGCCGTGGCCGACAGGCCAAGCAGCAGCGCGGCCGCGGCTACGGATGCATTGCGTATCAAGGATTTCATGTTCAACCTCCCGTTTGGCTCAGTCGTTGGACCGGCCGATCTTGCACTGACCTGATTTGCCGTTTGCAGCGTGGACGCCCTCCTCCTCAAAGGGGTTCCCGGCACCGAAAGAATGGCGTCGTTCCAGCCACGATCATGGACCTTAGAGACTCATCCTTCGTTCGTAAATAGTCCGATTTGTCTGACATATCACATATCCGAGACAAGGCTCGCGGAGGTAGGATCCGCTCGCCACCGGACCATTTTTCGTACTCTCCCGCCGCCCCGGACCAACCGGGCCGGACGCGACGATCGACGGTACAGCGCATTTTTGTATTAGTAAACAGTATTAGTTTCGGGGCCATGCCAGCGGTTTCGCGGCATATCCGTGGGCGAGCCGCCGCCACGGCTGCGCCGTGGCCCAAGCCTTTTGTCATTTGAGCTTTGGCTTGTATGAAGGTCCATGGCGGATGGACCTCCGGCATACTAATAGTTATAAACGATCTTGATGATATCTCTATAAATCGACGGCGCCACGCCATCTTGCCGGCCTGACCGGCCTGCCAGACTGGGATTTGCCATGAGCGAGACGACGGATCGGGCCAGCGACACGGCGAGGCGGCGCAAGGCGGCGGCCAAGGGCACCAAGGGTCGCGTCACCATGATCGACATCGCCAGGGCCGCCGGCTGCTCGCAGGCGACCGTTTCCTTCGTGCTCAACAATTCGCCGGGGATCAAGCTGTCGCAGCAGACCCGCGAACGGGTGATCGAAGCCGCGCGGACGCTTGGCTATGCCGCGCCCGCCTTCGAGGCCCTTCACCCGGCTTTGCCTGCCTTCGAGGGGCCCGCCTTCGAAGGACTCGACGGGGTGATCGGCTTTGCCGTCGACCAGCTCGCCACCAGCCCGGAGGCCGTCGTCGCCATCGAGGGCGCGCGCCAGGCCTCGTGGAATGCCGGCAACGTGCTTCTGGTGGCGCAGACGCTGGGCGATTCCGTCATGGAGCCGCGCGCCATCGCCGCACTCACCAAGCGGGGCATTTCGGCGCTGATCTACATGACCATCTTCACCCGCGAGATCACCGCGCCCGACTATCTCTACGGCCTCGACATTCCGGTGATCCTGCTCAATTGCTACACGGCGGATTACGCCTTCCCCGCCGTGGTGCCGAGCGAGATCGCCGGCGGCCAGAGCTCGACCCGCCACCTGATCAGCCACGGCCACCGCCGCATCGCCACCATCACCGGCGAGCCGTGGATGCAGGCCGCACAAGACCGGCTGAAAGGCTACCGCCGCGCGCTCGCCACCGCCGACATCCCGTTCGACGGCGAATTGGTGGTCGAGGGCGACTGGTCGGCCAGCGCCGGCTACGCCGCGACCGTCAAGCTGCTGGCGCTGAAAGACCGCCCGACCGCCATCTTCTGCCAGAACGACCGCACAGCGATCGGCTGCTACGAAGCGCTGAAGGAAGCCGGCCTGCACATCCCGCAGGACATTTCCGTGGTCGGCTACGACGACGAGGAAATCGCCAGGCATCTGTTCCCACCACTGACCACCTCGATCCTGCCGCACATGGCGATGGGCCAATGGGCGATCGAGCAGTTGGAGGCGCCGGCAGCGCCTGGACGGGGGCGCTATCCGATCACCAAGCTGGAGTGTCCGCTGGTGGAGCGGGAGAGTGTGAGGGGGGTGGCGGCCGGCTGACACAAGATAGATTTTTTGGAATCCAACCCGTCCTCGCCCAACTGCTCCTGCGGCATACTAGTTGACGGCCTCCGTGTAGCCATCCTCCTTTAACTTCTCCAGAACAGATACGGCCTGCTGACACTGAAGGTCCGTCGGAATGCGTCGCGGGTAGCTCGCACAGCTCTCGAGTGCCTTGGCCTCGCCCGGCGAAAGCTTCCGTTTCGCGCGCCCCCATTCCAAGAGCTGTGCCCAGAATGCCCCGCCGGCTTTAGCCACTTTGATCTGCGCCTCCACGCCAGATGTAATAGACCGAGCACTCTTGGCTTGGCGCACTTCGGCACGCGCATCATCAGGATCGATCAAACAGCTGTCGAAATCACTGTCATAGTCCAGCTTTAGGCCACGCACCTCTGACCAGCATGCCTGCTTCTTCGCCCATTCACTCATGTTCCGGACGCCGGCCGGCGGCGACACAATTGCCTTAGCGGACGCCTCTCCGGCGATCAGCAGTGCCCTCATCAAGGGCTCCGGCACCGCCTGCTTGCGCCACACTGCATCCAGATCAATGATGTGCTTTCCGGATTGCATCGCATCGTGGAACACCTTTGCGATACCGTAGGTTACGATGTTGGCCCGGTAACCGCCCTCATACCAAGATTGCTTCGGGACGCTGGCCTCAAGAGAGCGGAACATTATGGCCTTGGCGATGAGGCGTTTGAACCAGACGTCATCGAACTTCGCGTCGCTCTTTGTCCAGGCGTCGCCTATCTGTTGGGCGAATTTGCCGAAGTTCTTCTGGGCGCCAGTCGACACGGTGTGCGGTTCACCGATTGTGGAGAACTCGTATTTGGCAAGATCCGTTTTCGTCAGCAGTTGTGACTTTGGAAACTCAAGCTCGAACTTTTTCCGGCGGGCATCGGTTAGCTTGGAACGCGCGTCGAGATACTGCCCTCGCGCGCGTTCGTAGAACCACTTGGTCTCCAGATGGCTGCCCTCTGCCCGCGGGGCAAGTAGGGAGCGGGAGCACTGCTCCATCCGCACATGGAAGGGGTGGTTCGCGAAGAAGTCAGCCGCATTTACCTTATTCTGCGTATTGGCGTACTCGGAGATCTTCGGAACTATTTCCTCCGATCGCTCGGGCGGAACCACCGTCAGCTTCATCTGAACGAACACGTCCTCGAGATTGTCCTTCATGGCCCTCAAGGCCGCGTGGACCGAACCAGTTGTCTGACCTCCGTTCACAATCTGGAGATTGGTAATTCGGGTCACCTGCAGGCCCGCGTCGCCCTGCGTGGTGTCCAAGGCATCGGCTGTCGCGGAGATTCCGTTGTTGTACGAGAAGAATAGCCCGGGCGTATCACGGATGGTACGCTGTATACCCTTGTTCGTGGAGGCCCTCGCCTGCAGGAAGCTTCTCACATTCGCTTCCAGCAATCTCGCGCCCCACCGATCATAGATCGCCGCAAGCTGAGGCGCCGGAATGATCATCAGGTAACTATCGAGATCAGAGCCGCGCCGCGAAGCCTTCAAGGCTGGAAGGGCGCCCCCGAACTCGCCCGCGAAGTCTATGACCATGTCCTCGCGTGCTTGACCAGATCGGTCGTACCTTTCGAAACGCGCGAGATCCCAGACATTGTAGGTGACTGGGATCCCGCCAAGATCCCCTGCCGGCATTGCATCAACTTTGCCGACGTAATGCCTGTTGGAAAGGAGGATCAACTTGACCTTTGTGACGTGCGACCACGTGGTAATGAGTAGGTCGGACACTTGGAAACCAGGACTGACCTCGTTGAGACTATCCCGAAACTCTTTCTTCCGGGCCTCCTTGAGAAAGCGAACAAGGGGATTGAACAGCGGGGGAAGATCCGACTTTCCGATGGTCTCGAATCCTTCAGAATCCTTGAAGTCGCATACTACGAGGCCAAGAACGCCGTCGGCATCACGTGGATCGCCACCGTACCCATCGATCCGCAGTCGATTTCCTTTTTCGCCACTCTCGTAGAAGGCGCGGTCGGTTGTTTCGAGCTCGCCAGCCTCGGTCAGGCGCCCTTGCACCTTGTCGAAAAACGCCTCAACAGTGAGAATGCCAGAGACGTCGGCGTCGAACCTCACTTCGGCCATCAACTCCTGATAGTAGGTCGCGAGATCAGACATTCGCGTATCCTTCTGACAACACTAATTCCAGCTTGCTCGTATCGATGGCAAAGGGTTCGCAGGTCGCCAGAGCTATCGTGTACTTGAGATCGGTAACGCCCTGCGGCAGTGGCAGGTCGACGCGGGGGAACCCGGCAGCGACCTCATGCCAAGCTGGCGAGCTGACCACCCATCGGAAATCGTTATAGTCATCTTCTTGTCGGTAGCCCGCTGCGCTCAGACACCGATCCCAATCTTCGGCGATCAACGCAGAGGCTTGGAGTAGAAATGAGCCGGCCTTCTTAACGATGTCATTGAGTGTCTCGCCGAATGGGCTGACCACCTTGTCCACAGCAAGCACGCAAAGCCAGAGTCGATGCCCTTCCACGTCGGAAAGTTGAAACTCGTTCGATATTTGCAGAAAGGGCTGTGCCGCCGCTCGACGACTCTTCACTTCGATGCAATGACCATGCATTTCGAAGTCCTTCGGCGAACCTGTGGGTCCCTTCCAGGCGGCGATCGCTGCCTGCGGGCCAATCAGCGCAACGAGGCGGATAAGCACTGTCAACTCTCCGATGAGACCCTTCTGCTCCTCTTCTGTCAGCAGATGGCCTCGCCCTCCGCGGAGCAGATGATGCCAACGGTTGGTTCGCCCAATCAGCCGATCTAACGCCTCATCCTCGGTCTTGGCGCCCTCGGCAAAGTGCACAACGTCCCGACAGAGCGCTTCAAAGAGATCCAACTGGTCCAAGTCCTTCAAGCGGAGATAGAAAGTTGGACCTACGGACAACGCGGCAAATCCAGTTTCGAGGCTTCGCAATGCAGGTAGTTTTGCGGGCTCGACCGGCGCCGATGAGAGGACCAACGCAAGAGCAGGATCCTGTTTTGGCATCACGGTCCAGAAGAAGTTCCACTTACCGAATTGGTCCACGCGACGAGAGTCGACACCACTCCTGCCCAGGCCGTTCCAAGGGCTGTCAGACTGCATCACCGGCGGCCTCCTCCTCGTCTTCATCGGCGCCGAACAGCTCCCGCATTTTTATGGTATTCACCACGTACTCGACTCGACCGCCATTGAGCTCGGAACCCGGAAAACTGATGCTCCATGCGACAACGGGATCCCCAGGAATCTTTGTCTCCCCACTTTCGGTGCCAATTTTGATGAGACGAAGTATCAGAAGCGGAAAGTCCCTAACTTCACGGTAGATCCGGTCAGGAATGGTCTTTGGGGCCGGTTGGTTACTAGCCTCGAGTTCTTTCTTGAAGGCTTCCAAAGCGGCGGCAGCCTTCAGAGGGTTAACCCCCACTTTCTCATCTCCAGGAGATCCGAGCCGGCGGCTGGATCCACTGATGGACAGTATGTCCTTCGCCAAGTCGCCGGGGCCAACATTCCGAATTGCCTGACCCAACGGCGGCCCGAGAACGAATGACCGCAATTGCGCGTCATCATCGTTCACGCTCGCCAAGAGGACGTCCCAATCCTTGAGTTCGCCGTCAAGACGCTCGTCAATGTAGCGTCCGACAAGCAGTGGATCAGTAATGGGATCCACGCGGTCATTCCGGAAGCGTATGAGGAAGTCCCGGACCAGTGCCACCGACACCTCGCGGAAAAGATAGCCGCGGGGAACCTTCGTTGAAACATCTGCGACGAAGCCGGCCGCGCGTAGTTCTTCGACGAACGCCTGTGCGACCCTACGATTGTGCCTAAGCGTATCCTCTACGGAGGACAAGCGTGTCGTTTCTATGAACCTGTTGGCGAGACCAACCTTCATGGGGATGAGCTGACCGGAGCCCATCTTGTTCCTCGCGGTCACTATCAGTGTTTCTGGGTGGCTCCGCACCGCCAAGCCGAAGTCCTCTGGCGTCGCCTTGGCTAGCTCCATGCGCTTGAGGTCGAGCTGCAGCTCGTCCATCGCCTCGGAGATATGAGCATACCAACCCACACCTTCGGTTGGCATCCAGATACGACAAAGGTCTTCATAGCCGTTCCGGTACCCGAACCATCTCCCCATCTGCATGAGCGTGTCGTACATCATGGAGTTTCGCAGGAAATACGACACTGTCAGGCCCTCTAACGTGAGCCCCCGAGAAAGCGAGAACCCGCCTACTGCGATGACCGTAAGACCGAACTCGCCTCCAATGTCATAGCTCAATGGGCTCGAGGTCTTGCTGCTGTTCACTTCGATGACTTGTGCTGCGGCGAGAACCTCATGCAGCCCTTCCTGAATTTCTGACCACTCGGGACCGTCGTCGAGTGCCGCAAATTCGAGTTCCCATGCATCGCGAAGCGCGGCGATCTCCGGATTGTTGAGTGCTGCAGCGCCTTTGCCAGCGTCGACCGTCACCGCGCTTCTGATATTGCCCACAAGATCCGCGATCTGACCTCTCAGCTTTCCCTGAATTCCAGTAAAGCGGGACGCGTTGACTAGCATCGAAGCATGCTGACCCTGCTGTCCTCTGGCATTCCGGATCGCTCTCGCGACAAGGAAGGTTCGGACTGCAATGACAAGACTTGGGGGCAGATCGGGTAGTTGATGATCGATCTTGTGTCCGATCGGCAGAGTCTCGACATTGTCCGTTATGTGGCGGACATGCTGATCTCGATTTTCCACAAAGACTTTGTGTGCGCCGAAATAGTTGGTGGGTGCATCGAGCCCGATGATGAAATGGCGAGGAAATAGATCCTGCTTGAAGACCTCATCCTCCCTATCTGGGTCAATGAATATATTAGCGAATGGTGTTGCCGTGTATCCCACGTAACAGCTGCGACGAAACAGGCCGAGCAGTTCTCGGATCTGTCCATTGATCCTCGCAACCTCATCCTTGCCATGCTTGATGTTAATGGAGGCGTTGTCGGCTTCGTCGTCGATCAACAGCATGGGCTGTTCGACCAACTCCGATGCTGATGCCATCGAGTGTTCGCTCAGCCACTCGACCAGATTTTTCAACGTGCTGGCGTTCTTCTTGATAACCAGGATGACCGGCACGTTGTAGGAGCCGATCTGACTGGTGTTGGTGGTGGCGGTCGCCTTGTTAAAGTCCCTGATGCTGTTGGTCAGGGAAACCGGAAAATGGCGCTGGTCGAAATTACCGACGCCAATGATCTTTTGCTTTTTCCCTTTGTCGACGGAGGCCAATCGAGCCGTGTCACGGCCTATGAAACCCTCATCCAGTCTGGCCTGCGTTTGATTGCGCAGATTGTTATGGATGCCCGCTATGACGATGATGAGCCGATATCCAGCGTCGGCGGCCTTGCATACCAGGCCGGTGTAGTTGGCGGTCTTCCCGCTCTGGACATGGCCCACCACCATGCCCCTTCTGCTCCAACTGCTCATGTCCCTCGGATCGCCCAACCGATCTAGGATCTTGTCTGTGACTTCGTCCGTCGACCGTATGACGCCGGGAGGAAGCCCGTTCTTGCCTAGCAGCTGGCGATATCGATCCCAGTAATATGGGTCTATCAGACCTCCAATCTTCGCATCACGGAGCCAAGGTTTGAAGTCGGAGGCATCGACGATTGCGCCGAGCCCCATGGAAATTCCATGTTTCTCTTCCAGGAGCCGGGCGAGCTGCTCAGCCTCGACGTCGCTGACCTTCCCAGCGTACATCCGCATCTGGCGAAATTCGGCAATGATCTCCCGGATGGTCTGACCTGTGGGTCGGATCTCGCCTGCCAGCTGGGCAGAGACAATATCTTCAAGCTTCTGCAGATCTTGATTCATATTCGTTCGGCGCCCCCAACGCCTTGTCGATAATACGCCTTGTAGCGTCCCATGAAGATCGGAACGGCTCTATATCCTTGAGCATGCTAGAGATGGTTTTGGCGTCAAGGCCTCGATGGAGCAAGCGATGCAGTGTGGCCGTAACGGCCTGAGCCAGTGCACTCTCATCTACTTCGTCAGTAGCAATATGCTCAGCGGAACCAGCCATGTCTGCGTGCAATGCATCAATCGGCAGTGATGCTCCTACCAAGGCAACGCAATTGAAAAATCCGGCCCTGAGCTCCACCGGAAGGCTATCTGCAAACTCGGTGAAAGCAGGGTGCTCTGAGTTGGGGCGATATCGAATGGTGTCCCCCACCAACACTCGGTGCCACAATGGCATCCTGCTCTCGTCGACGAGCTTCTGTCCTCGGCGCTTGTACGTTCGTCGAGATCCGTCAGAAATCCTTTCAAGTACCTTTTTCAGCCGCTCCCTGACGATCGGAGGCAGTTGGGCGGAGGACTTCTTGACGTCAATGTTCCATTCCGAATCCATGCTGTTTGGAATGTCGACACGCACGCGACACAGTTTTATCAATTCCGATTGACGGCAAAGTCCAAACCAAGTGCCGTGGAGGATCAGTCGACGACCGCGATAGAGGTAAAAGCCTTGCGACTTGAGATGGCCTTCCGGTCCGCCGATCTCGTCCCATGCCGTCTGCGTCATTTGCTTATGATGCGGTAAGGTCACGCTTTGGATTACGACATCGCCGTTTTGCAGGTGGAGCAGATCTTCGGGATCCTTGATCGTCGCCGGGTGGTCGAGAGCGAAAGGGTCTATGGGCTTGAGTAATCGTCCATTCAGTAGGAGTTTCAGGGACGACGTCGCCCCCCCCATGAACCGATGAAAGACCAGCCGGAGTTGTCGCTCCGCAGAGGCCATCCGACGATTGATCTGTTCAGCGCGTTTCGCGTGATCGTGCGCGAAGCCGCCGGAAATCCGATCCAGCTTCTGCCAGAGCACCAGCGTCCCTGACTGCCCGATCTTCTCTGCCCAGATGTGGTTGCTCGGATCGGCAGCGAGCTGGATCTCCCAACGATTGGTTTCTGCGATCCTGTCTAGATCCCAAGCCGCAGACGATGTGACCCCATTCTTCTTGGTGACCACGGTAAGCTGACGACACTGTGAGAAGCTCGCACTCTTCATGCCGAGACCAAATCGGCCAAGGTCGAGATTGTGACGGACGGCCAGTGGATTTTGACTGCCGGGCCGCATTGCAGCAACCAGCTCCGCTTCCGTCATACCGTCACCGTCATCGAGGACGCCGATGGCAGGCTCGTCTGCGGCGGTCTCGGTGAGTATTTCCACTCGCCGAGCTCTAGCAGTTATCGAATTATCCACAATGTCGGCCAGTGCGGTCTCAAGGGAATACCCGATATCGCGAAGTCCCTCGATCAACGACGCAGCATGCGGCGTTGCGTCAGCCAATCGCTCCCCTGCAAACTTATTCATGTACTTTCACGTATTATTGTCTTGCACGCCTTTGAACGCTATTCGCGGGCTCTATGCAATACTAATTCGATGCTTATTCGGTCTCTGCCGTAAGCTTGGCCATCCACGATCGTAGGTTTGGTCCCGGCTCAGAAACCGTTTCGTGTCTGCGAAGGCGAAGACGGGCAGAAGGGCATCCGCAATCTGCCGCGCAAGAAAGGGGGGAACTGCATTTCCCACCTGGACATATTGCTGCGTCCGGGTTCCTAAGAACACATAATTGTCAGGGAACGTCTGGAGCCGAGCCGCTTCTCGAACAGTCAGACTGCGACATTGCGCGGGGTCAGGGTGAATGAAGTAGTGCCCGTCCTTCGAAATGTGGCTCGTGACTGTCGTTGACGGCCGACCCGCCAGCTGGACGCGGAAGCGGTCACTGAACTTCCCAGTGGACCAGTTCCGATGATTTGGGGCCAGGGCCTGTGGGAAGTCTGACGCGTTCGGGCTGACGCCGAATGCCCGACCATAGCATGCTGCGAACAGATAACGTCCGAGATCGGATGGCATATGCCCACGGGTTTTATTCTGCGGAAGCCTGTTTAAGCGCGAGTCAAGAAGCCATGTCTGCAGATCAGGCGGGCAGGCGGCCGGCAAGACCAAGCCACCTTCGACATCACCACCTCTGGAAATAATCGACTGGTACTCACTCTCCAACCGAGCAAGTTCGGTACGAAGGGCTGCACGCTTCACAGAGGACAGATCCGCTACGGCCTGCTTGACCATCTTGGTCGCCTCTTTCATAGCGGCTTCCCACGCATCGTCACTGTCAGACTTGCTGAGGCCGCTGCGCATGCGCGGCATACCGCTCAAAGCCATCGAGACGGAGACGGCCGCCGGTTTGCGCTCCAAATGCGGGTGCAGTTGCTTCGGCAGACCATCCACCACATCCTGCCTGAGGCCGACTACAATTACTCTATGCCGTGCTTGGGGCACACCATATTGCTCCGCGCGCACCACAAAATCCTGCGGGCGCGTCTCCTCGGTCGACCGTAGGAACTCGGTGCCAAGGGCAAAGAGCTGGTAATTGTCCTTCCCACCGGCATTCCTCAAGTCCTTCATGACCTGCCCGAATATAGCGTTGCCTTGAATGGTAGCTGACAGCATGCCCTTCACGTTTTCCATCACGAAGGCAGCGGGCTCGAGATATTCCAGTACTTTCACGTACTCGTCATAGAGAAAATTTCGATGATCGAGTTCAGGGTCATATCCGGCGATTCCACTGTTTCTTGCCCTCCCGACAAGAGAATAGGCTTGGCAGGGAGGCCCGCCGATAAGCAGCGTCCGTCCGCCGTGTTGCTCCCGGATCGCCGCGAGGCGGTCTTGGAGGAAGCGTGTGCACCCATTGTTGCCTAGTTCCATACAGCGGGCCTGATCCTCCGCTATCGCCCATTCCTTTGGAAAGACTTTCTTCCAGTCCGGCTCTTCGACTTTCCCATTGAGCCAAGCGTAGTACTCTGGAGGAAATGTTTCGAACTGGTGCAGGAATGCTCGCATCCGGAGTGTTCGATGGGCGGACTCCTCCTTTTCGATCGACAGGCTGATCCTATATCTTCTCTTGCCATCCAGTCCCCGGCAGGCAGAGAATCCCTCACCTAGGCCGCCCGGGCCGGAGAAGAGGTCCACGATGGCTATCGGATCGGACATGCATTGATCATTCATCTTGAAGGAACTCTGCTCACGTCATCCCAGGTTTCGTTTTGAAAGTAAAGGTAGGCCAGTAATGGACGTCGTTGACGCCGCAACTCGATCGAGGATGATGGCGGGTATAAAGGGGAAGAACACCCGACCCGAAGTCATGCTTCGCAGGGCATTGCACTCGAGAGGCATACGCTTTCGCCTTCACACGACCAAACTCCCCGGCCGGCCTGATATCGTCTTTCCCCGCTTCGGCGCCGTCTGTTTCGTGCATGGCTGCTTCTGGCATCGACATGCAGGCTGCGGGTTTGCCACAACACCGAGGACACGTGGAGAATTCTGGCAGTCTAAGTTTCTGGCGAACGTCGATCGCGATCGGCGAAATCAGAGAGAGTTGATAATCGCCGGATGGAGAGTGGCTGTGGTATGGGAATGCGCGTTGCGGGCTCGTGGGGTCGATACTGCCGCTGCTGGGCTGGCACACTGGTTGTGTGGCACGAGTTCCCGCTTTGAACTCGGTGGAAACTGATACTTAAAACCCATTGTCCCAAGCAATGATACTGTGCTTCGTTACAGACCAAGCGCTGGTTTCGGAAAGAAAACAGCAGCATTTTTAAGAGCCTGACCTGGCGCACCCGACAGGATTCGAACCTGTGACCTCTGCCTTCGGAGGGCAGCGCTCTATCCAGCTGAGCTACGGGTGCTCTCAGGATCGACGATCCGGAAAACGAACCAGCCGGTGAACCGGCAAGTCACGGCTTCTTAGCGGAAGCCGGGGCGAGCTTCAACGGGCAATTGGAGATTGGCGCGGCGACTTGGCTCGGTGCGTCTGGGCTACGACCCATCCAGCTCTTCGCAGGCTCAGGGCGTTCGTAGTTCGAAAAGCCAAGCAATTGGCTATTTGTCCGCTGCGCGGACCACTACTCACCCCGCCTCACCCCTGCACCGTCCGCCGCCGGCGCACCGCACGTTTCGGCTTCTTCGCGCCGGTCAGCTCGTGCATCGCGTCCAGCTGCATCTGCTGCATTTCGGCCAGGCGTGTCCATTGGCGCGAGATGAGGTAGTCGAGCTTTTCGTGCAGATGGCGCACTTCGAGCTCGGCCTTGAGGTTGACGCGGTAGTCGTTGAAGGAGCGCAGGCGGTCCTTGGACTCCTGCCGCCTCTGGCTCATCATGATGATCGGCGCCTGGATGGCGGCGATGCAGGAGAGCAGCAGGTTGAGCAGGATGAAGGGGTAGGGATCGAAGGCGCTGCTCATGCCGGCGATCAGGTTGATGCCGATCCACACCAGCAGCACGCTGCCAAACGAGATCAGGAACCACCAGCTGCCGCCGAAGGCCGCCATGTTGTCGGAGACGCGGTCGGCGAACGTCCGGTGCTCCTCGAATTCCTCTTCCGAGTTTTCGGAAATGGTGTCTTGTCTCGCAATCGATTCGACCACCTGGCGGTCGAGCTCGGAGAATTCGCCGTGCTCCTGCTGGGGAAGCTCCTCCATGTAGCGCATGCGGTAGCGGCCGAGCTCGGCGCGGCTGATGCGGGCGCCGGCCGGCAGGTCGGGATGGTCCGACCGGATGCGGTCGGCGAGGCTCGGGCGCAGCGTGTCGATGCGCACCAGATCGCGCTTGCGGAATTTGCGGCCCGATATGGCCGACGGTTTTTTCTTCGGCTTGCCGCGGTGGGCGCCTGGGCCCGCAGGTTCGGAGTCCGGCACTTCGGGCGTCTCGAAGTGCTCGTCCGACACCGGATCGGCCTCCAGCTCGCCAAGGATCGGCGCCTCGAAATATTCGCCGCCGCTGTCGTGCTGGTTGTCTTCCGCCTGCTCGGGCGTTTTGGGGACGGTGCTCATGATGCGGGCTCCTGAGGGTGCTGGGCGACGTATGCCGCAACATCGCCAGCATCGCGACGGATTTTCGTGGGACTACAAGTGTTTTTGATCGAGGGCAGGAGGCGATGGGCTTCGATGCTGCCGGCAGTCCACTCTTCGCAGGCTCAGGGCGAGGTTCGAGATTGCCCAACTTCGTCATCCATGGGCGGAGCGGGAGCGAAGACCGGAGGGCCATGCCATAAGCTGTCGCTTGCGGTGAAGAACTTGTCCGATGTTAGCGCCAATCACCCCCCTCTGTCCTGCCGGACATCTCCCCCGCAAGGAGGGAGATTGGCTGTCATCCCGGCTTTCGCCAATTTCCACCGTCACATGAGTGAGCGTAGCGCCGAAGCCGCTGATCTCCCCCCTTGCGGGGGTTGAGGAGCGGTCCGCGCAGCGGGCGGAAAGCCAATTGCTTGGCTTTCCGAGCGACGAACATCCGGCAGGACAGAGGGGGGGTGCTGTCCCGCCAACGTGCGCAAGGTTCTGCACGGCGGCGGGCAATAAAAAACCCGCCTTGCGGGCGGGTCACGTTTCCAGTGGATCAATTGGCGCGACTCAGCACCATACCCAAAATAGTAGCGTAGCTGCCCTCACCAGTCAAGAAAAAATTCCTATCCGTCACCGCGCACCCAGACGCGAACCGCGCCGCGGCCACTACTGCTCGGCGAACATCAGCCTGGTCTTGGCGCCGTCCGCCGTCGGCGACAGGCTCCGCTGGATCAACGCTTCGACATGGTCGTTGCGCTGGCGGGCTGAGTCGGCGCCCATCACCACGACGATCAAATTGCGGCCGTCGGCGTTGTAGGAGGTAACGATGTTGAAGCCCGAGGCCCTGATGTAGCCGGTCTTGATGCCGTCGACGCCGCGCACGCGGCCGAGCATGTCGTTGTGGCCGCGCACCAGCCGGCCGCGGAACATGAAGTCGCTTTCGGAGAAATAGTGGAACTGCTGGGGAAAGCGCTGACGCAGCGCCATGCCGAGCACCGCCATGTCGCGCGCGGTCGTCATCTGGCCATCGTCGGGCAGGCCCGACGCATTGCGGAAAATGGTGCTGGTCATGCCGAGCTGGCGGGCTTTGGATGTCATCGTGGCGGCGAACTGGACCTCCGAGCCGCCGAGATATTCGCCGACCGCCACGGCCACGTCGTTGGCCGATTTGACGACGATGGCGCGGATCGCCGAATCGACGTCGATGCTTTCGCCGCGCCGGAAGCGCAGCTTGGTTGGCGGCTGCGAGGCGGCGTTGTCCGACACCGGGATCTGCGTCTGCTTGCTGACGCGGCCGGACTCCAGCGCCTCGAACAAAAGATACAGCGTCATCATCTTGGTCAGCGAGGCCGGGTAGCGCTGCGCCGTCGAGCTGACCTCGAACAGCTGCTTGCCGGTCCTGGCGTCGACGACGATAGCGGCATATTTCTGCGCCGGCGCCGGCACGGCCAGCACGCTGTCGGGCGGCGTCGTGGCGCAGCCGGCAAGCAGCACCAGCAGGGCGAGTGCCGCAAAAACTCTCTGGATGAGCGGAAGGGGACGCAGGTTGGACAAGGGCAGGACTGTTCTGGGTCGGCTGTTGCTGAGATGAGACGAAGCTAACGTAACGCGGCTGTTGCGTCCATTTGGTTAATGGCTGACAGTCCCAGGATTGTCGAGGGCATCGATGTGGTTCCTCGCCCCACGAAGTGGGGAGAGGTGGCCGCGCAGCGGACGGAGAGGGGATTTCGTCGGGCGCCATCTCCAAACGAAATGTATCGCAACCTTACCTGGCACGGCCGGCGCCGTTCCCCCGCTCCGTCTCGGCTCCGCCGAGCCACCTCTCCCCCACATTCGTGGGGGCGAGGAACCCAAGCCTGCGAAGCCGCCCCGAAAACGCCCGTTTCCCGTGTCTTTCCTTGCCAGGGCCGCGTTTCCCGTGGGAAGGGGCGTGGTATCTCAGGGCTTGGGGGCTTGCATGACGAACATCGGGGCCGGGGGCGCTGCGCCCTCGCTTATCAGAGCATCGCTCAGCCGCACCGGCAAATGGGCCGGCAGCGTCGCCTTTATCGGGGGTGCCGTATCAGACATCCTCAATCCGCTGGCGCCGTTCGCCGCCTATATCGCGCTGATCGCCGCGGTGGCCGCAATCATCATCGCCATTGCCATCGTGCTCAGGCTGGTGCTGGCGGCCAGAGCGCTGCCGGCCTTGATCTTCGCCACAACAGCGGCGGCCGTCGCCGGCGGCGTCTACGGCCTGCAGCAGCAGACCAACGCCCAGAACGGGGTGATCGCAAGCCTGGTGCCGGCCATTGCCGGGCTGCAGCAGTCGATAGGAATCGTGTCCGAAAAAGTGGCCAAGATCGAGCAGACCGTCACGCAGACGCAGAAGACGGTCGAACAGCTCAAGCAGTCGACCGACACGGTGGCGAAGAAGACCGATGAGATCGCCTCAGCACAGCAGCAGCAGACGCAGCAGACGGCGGAAGTGCAAAAGACCACCGACGAGGTGAAGAAGCAGAACGAGACGCTGGCCGCCGGCCAGGCGCAGCAGCAGGCCCAGACCGAGAAGCTGCAAGCGACGACGCAGCAGATCGCCGCCTCGATCGACACCATTGCCAAGGGCTTTGCCGCCTTGGCCGTACAAGGCGGGGCGATCGCCGAGCCGAAGCGGCCGGACGAGTTCTACCACAATGCCCGTGTCTACGAGCTGTCCGGCGACATGCTCAATGCACGGCGCTCCTACCTTGCCTTTGCCGGCTTCGATGTCGACGCCATCGATCCCTACACGCGCTTTGCCACGCTGCTTCGGGTGCAGGACGGCAAGGCCGGCGCCCGCGAAGTGTTCGGCGCGCTTGCCGACAAGGGCAAGGCGCTGTCGATCAAGCTGGTGCATGTCCAGCAGTTCGACGACGCCCAGCGCGTCGACAAGCTCAACGCCTTCATATCAGCCAATCCAGATTTCGCGCCGGCCTATTTCCTGTTGGCGCAGGAGTTTTCCGAAGACCGGCTCGGCGCCCAGACGCTGGCCGACAAGCGCAACGAGGCCAAGGCGCTGACCAAGTTCACGTCCTACGAGAAGGATGGCGGGCTGCTCACATATTTCGTCGACCAGACGCAGCTGGCCGACTGGCTGGACCGCAGCCGCAGCCGGCTGGCAGCGCTTGCCGACGTGCTCGATCCCGCCCGCTTCGTGCCTTCGCTGACGCCGATGCGCTCCAACCAGGGCTGGTCGATGACCATCTCGCTGCCGGAGCCGGCGACCGCCATCTCGTGGCGCATGGGCGACAGCGGTCCGTTCACCGACACCGGTTTCCTGGCCATGAACGACCAGACCACCGGCAAGCCGATGGCCAATCCGAGCTTCGAGATGCCCGACAGCACCGTGGCCGGCATCATCGCGATCAAATATCTCGACATCAGGGGCCGCGAGACCGGCCCGTTCGACATCCGCTTCGACCCGGAGGCGGCACTCCAGCAGGGCAACAAGCAGATCCTCGACCAGTTCTGGACCTCGTGGATCGCCTTCGATGCCAGCGGCAATCACGGGCTGGTCTATTTCACCCAGATGCTGTCCTACCGCTGCGCCATCAAACAGGTGCACTACAGCCTGAACGGCGCGGCGCTCGACAAGGAGATCAAGATGCCGCGTTGCGACAAGAAGGACCCTTACGCCATCCCCTACGACTACCAGCCCTATTTCAAGGTCGCCGACAGCGTGAAATCGATGTCGGTGCAGGTCACCTACACCGACGGCACCAAGTCGCCGGTGCGGGAATACAAGCGGCAGTAGGAGGCGGCAGCGCCATTCCCCTCTCCGTCTCGGCTTCGCCGAGCCACCTCTCCCCACTTTCGTGGGGCGAGGAACCGCCAACTTCGACGGCCAGCCTTGCAGAATTTGGGTTCCTCGCCCCCGCAAAGCGGGGGAGAGGTGCCTCGCGTAGCGAGGCGGAGCGGGGGCAGCGCCGACGTTCGGCGATTAGTCGCCACCCTCATTCTGATGCAAAAATGCCGATTGCGGTGCTTGCGCAGCCACCGCCGAACAGGCCAGTTTGCGCCTGCAGAATCGGTGAGAGCGCAATGACCATCCAGACCATCAAGGCCCGAGGAATTTCGGTTTCGCTCGACCTCACGGTCGGCCACATCGCCGACATGGTCGTCGAGGGTGGTGGGCGGCAGCTGAAGCCGCTGCACCGCGCGCCCTGGGTCGATGCGAATGAGACGCTGCCGGACAATTTGCCGGAAGGTACGGTTCGGCTGTCCGGCGATTTTCTCTGCGCGCCGTTTTCGCGCAGCGATGTCGAGGAAGCGCCGCTGCATGGCTGGCCGGCCAACAGCGCCTGGGACATCGCCGAAAGTGCCGCGACGGATGATGGCTGGCGCGCGGTCTACCGCCTGCGGCACAAGGTGATGGGTGCCAGCGTCGACAAGATCCTGACGCTGCGCGACGGCCATCCCTTCCTCTACCAGGAGCATGCGTTTTCCGGCGGCCATGGTGCCATCTCGGTCGCGCATCACCCGATGACGGCGATGACGGGCGGCGGCAGGCTGGCCTTTTCGCCGAAGCGGTTTGCGGCGACGCTGGACGACCCGCTGGAGCCGGATCCCGCGCGCGGCCGCTTCCTGCTGGCCTATCCGGCACGATCCGCCGATCTCAGCCAATTCCCCGCCGCCGGCGGCGGTACGCTCGACCTGACGGAATACCGCATGGACGACCGCCGCGAGGATTTCCTCACGCTGGTCGAGGCGGATCATGGCGGGCCGGGCTGGACCGCGCTTGCACGAGAGGCCGAAGACGATCTGGTGCTGGTGCTGAAGAACCCGGCCGAACTGCCGATCACCATGCTGTGGCTCAGTAATGGCGGGCGCGACTACGCGCCCTGGAGCGGTCGCCACCTGGGCGTGCTCGGCATCGAGGATGGCCGCGCCGCCGTCGGCCATGCCGCCTCGATCGGCGACAACTGGCTGAAGCGCGAAGGGGTCGCGACCGCCTTTGCACTGGGCGAAGGCCAAAGCGTGTCCTTTCGCCATGTCATCGGCGCCATTCCGCTGGCCGGCGGCGAGCCGCCACAGGCGATCACGACGGCGGATGGCCGCATACGACTGGTGACGGGTGGCGCGACGCGGGAGGTTCCCTTCGACAGCGATTTCCTGCGCATTGGCCAGCCTGCGCCCGCTTGATGGGATTGCGCGGCCGCAGGGTTTGAAATTTCCGTGAACTGCCGCCAAGATGTGGCCGAAATCATCATGCGGAACATGGTGGATTTGAAGCTCCTGCCAGAGAGGCTCTCATGTCCGAAATCGCCCATCTCGCCGCCACCATCTTCAAGCGTGCCGGCAAGGCAAACCGCTTCATCGTGGCCATTGCCGGGCCACCAGGCTCCGGCAAGTCGACGCTGTCGGCGCGGCTGCATGAACTGCTGCCCGAAGGTGCTTCGGAAGTCGTGCCGATGGATGGCTTCCACTATGACGACGCCGTGCTCGAGCGGCGCGGCTTGCGCACCCTAAAGGGTGCGCCGGAAACCTTTGACTTTGCCGGTTTCGAAACCTTGCTGAAGCGTATCCGGGCCGGCGAAGCCGATATCGCCATCCCGGTCTTCGACCGCAGCATGGAGCTGTCGCGCGCCGCCGCCTCGATCGTCGCCACGGAAACCAAGTTCATCCTGGTCGAGGGCAATTACCTGCTGCTCGACGAAGAGCCGTGGTCGCGGCTGGCGCCGCTGTTCGATTTCTCGATCTTCGTCGACGTGCCGCGCAACGAACTCGAGCGCCGCCTGATGGAGCGCTGGCACGGACATGGCCGCTCCGACGAAGATGCGCGCGCCTGGATCGCGTCCAACGACCTGCCCAACATCGAACGCGTGCTCGCGCGGCGCCGGGCTGCCGATCTGGTGATCGGCCTTTCCGCTTGATTCGACGGATTGCGCAAGGGGAACCTTAAGACTTTCAGGCCGTTATCCCGACACGGCAATTATGCCAAAAGAGGGATTCGGTCCAATGGCAATCAAGGCAAGAAAGCCCGCGCCCGCCAAGGGCAAGGCGACCCAATCCAAGGCCGGCGCCGGCCCGGCGATGACAGCCCGTTCGAAGGACGCCAAGCCGGCCTTCGGCAAGGCAGCGCCGAAGAAAGTGGTGCCGACCGCAGCGAAAGCCGCGCCGAAAGCCGCAAAGCCGAAGAAGCCCGCAAGCTCCAGCGACTCCGTGAGCGGCAGCGCGATGCGCACGGCCAAGGCGACGGCCAACGTCGCTGCCGGCGCGGTCATGGTCGCCGCCCGAGGTGCTGCGTCGCTCGCTGCTTCCGTCATGGGCAAAGGCGGTTCGAAAGCCAAAGCGAAGGCAAAATAGCCGCGCTTCGGAGGCTGGTTCGGCTATCCCTTGGCGGGGATGGTCAGGCCTTTCTGCACCGCCGGCCGCGCCAGGCCGCGCTCCAGCCATGGCGAGACATTGACGAAATCGTCAAAGCCGACGAGTTCGCGGGCTTCGTAGAAGCCGATCAGGTTGCGCACCCAGCCGAGCAGCGAGATGTCGGCGATGGTGTAGTCATTGCCCATGATCCACTTGCGCCCCTTCAGCCGGCCGTCGAGCACGCCGAGCAGTCGCTTTGACTCGTCACGATAGCGCTCCAGAGGGCGTTTGTCGGCGATCTCGCGACCGGCGAATTTGTGGAAGAAGCCGACCTGGCCGAACATCGGCCCGACCGAGGCCATCTGGAAGAACACCCACTGGATGGTCTCGTAGCGGCGCGCAGCATCGATGGGCATGAGCAGGCCGGTCTTTTCAGCGAGGTAGAGCAGGATGGCGCCGGATTCGAACAGGCCGATCGGCTTGCCGTCCGGACCGTTCGGATCGATGATCGCCGGTATCTTGCCGTTGGGGTTGAGCGACAGGAATTCCGGTGTCCAGCTTTCGTTCTGGCCGATGTTGACCCAATGCGGCTCGTAAGGCAGGCCGAGTTCCTCCAGGGCGATCGAAATCTTCACGCCGTTCGGCGTTGTCGCCGAATAGAGCTGGAGCTGATCCGGACGCTTGGCCGGCCAACGCGTTGCGATCGGAAAGGCGGACAGGTCGGCCATGGAAACTCCTGAATGAGGATTCGCGCCGAGCGGCGCGGTTTTGGCGGGTCGGCCAAGGATTAGACGCGGCGCACGGCACGATCAATGGCGTGCAAGGGTTTCGTTGCGCGCGAACAGTCAACGGAACGGCCTGCTTGGGGCAGATCGCGCGCCCGGCCTTTGCGTTCAGACGGCCTTGAAGGCCAGCACGGCATTGGTGCCGCCGAACGCGAAGCCGTTGCTGATCGCGGCGCGCACCTTGCGCTCGCGCGGCACATTCGGCGTGACGTCGAGGTCGCAATCGGGATCGGCCTCACGAAAATTGGCCGTCGGCGGCACGATGCCTTCGCGGATCGCCATCACGCAGGCGATCATCTCCAGCGCACCCGATGCGCCCAGGCAATGGGCGTGCATCGACTTGGTCGACGACACCGAAAGCTTGTAGGCATGGTCGCCGAAGACGCGCTTGATCGCTGCCGTCTCGATCTGGTCGTTGGCCTTGGTGCCGGTGCCATGGGCATTGAGGTAGTCGACATCCTCGGGATTGAAGCCGGCATCGGCCAGGCAGGCGCGCATGGCCGCCGTCGGCCCTTCGACGGTCGGAGCGACAATGTCGGAGGCGTCGGCGGAGAGGCCGGCGCCGGCGACCTCGGCAAGGATGGTGGCGCCGCGCGCCATGGCATGCTCATACGTCTCCAGGACCGCCATGCCGGCGCCCTCGCCGAGCGACAGTCCCTGGCGGTCGGCCGAGAATGGCCGGCAGGTGTCGGGCGCCAGCACGCGCAATGCTTCCCAGCCCTTCAGGATGCCCCAGACCAGCGGCGCATCGGTGCCGCCGGCGACCATCACGTCGGCGCGGCCAAGCCTGATCTGGTCGACGGCCGAGGCGATGGCGTGGTTGGATGAGGAGCAGGCCGAGGTGACACCGAAGACCGGGCCGCGCAGGCCCAGACTCATGCTGACGTGGCCGGAGGCCGCGCTTGGCATAACCTTTGGCACGGTGAAGATACCGGCGCGGTTCTTGCCCTCGACCAGGATGGCACGATAGCTCTCTTCGATCGCCTCCCAGCCGCAGACGCCGACGCCGACGACGGTGCCCATCCGATAGGTGGTGGCTTCATTCGAAGTCAGGCCGGCCTGCTGCATGGCTTCCCTGGCTGCGATCGTCGCCAGCAGGCTGAAGCGGTCCATCGACACGGTCTGCTTGCGGTCGATGCCGTGATCGGGAAGCGCCTTGATTTCGCAGCCGACCTTGACCTTCAAATCATGCAGTTGGGGACTTGTGATCTGGCCGATGGCCGAGCGGCCGGCGCGCATCTCGTTCCAGATCGCGGGCGCGCTGGTGCCGAGCCCGCAAATGCCGCCCATGCCGGTGATGACAACGCGCTGCCGCATTCAGTTCAGGCTTTTTTCGCGATCAGCGCGCGCACAGCTTCGACCATGTCGCCGACATTCTTCAGATTGCTCCAGGCGTCGACCGTGTTCATCTCGATCTCGATGCCATACTCTTCCTCAAGATCGAAGATAATCTCCGTCAGCTCGAGCGAATGGATGCCAAGCGAGGTCAATTCGGTGGTGGTGGTGATTTCTTCGCCGCCCGGCTCGGCATGAGCCTTGATCTTCGCGATGATATCCGTTGCCAGCTGGTCGGCCATTCGGTTCCTTCCCCACTATCTCGACGTTTCCCGACGCCAACTGAGCAGCGCCCCTTTTTCTCCTGGTATCAAGCCGCCGTCGTCGTTTAATACCCCCGCCAAGCGCAGCATGACCGTACCAAGGTGGTTCCCTCTATAGAAACCGAAACGTTGTCAAGCAACAAGCTATATCGAACTCCATATCGACAAAGCCGCCGGAGTGCTTAACGTGCAGGCATGGATATGGGCGAACATGGCGGGATTTCGACGCAGCGCGTTGCGGGCGTCGCGCGGCTTTCCTGCGCGCTCCGTGAGGGCCGCACGCGCCTGCGGCGCCTCTATCAGGACGGCGCCGCCAAGATAAGAATGCCGGCCGTCTCGGCCGATCCGCTCGAAGCGGTGCTGATCAACACCGCCGGCGGGATGACCGGCGGCGACCGTATCGCCTGGGACGTGGATGTCGGCGCGGCCGCTTCGGCATCGATCACCACGCAGGCCTGCGAGAAGATCTACCGGGCGGCATCCGACCGTGCCGAAGTGCGGGTCAATTTGTCGGTCGGGGAAAACGGCCGCATCGCCTGGCTGCCGCAGGAAACCATCGTCTTCGACCGGGCGGCCTTTGCCCGCACGCTCGACGTCGAGCTTGCCGTCGGCGCCGAGGCGCTGGTGCTGGAAGCCGCCGTCTTCGGTCGCCTGGCTATGGGCGAGCGCGCCACGCAGGGCAACTTCCATGACCGCTGGCGCGTGCGCCAGGATGGCGCCCTCATTCATGCCGAGGATTTCCGCATCGGACCCGATATCGCCGCCAGGCTCGACCGCCCGGCCGTTGCCGGCGGCGCGATCGCGGTGGCGACGCTGCTTCTGGTGTCGCCGCGCGCCGAGGCCCTGCTCGACCAGGTTCTGGAGATCGTCGGCGACCAAGGCAGCGCCAGCGCCTGGTGCGTGAAGAAATCTGGCAAGCTTCTTGCGAGGCTCTACGCCGGGGACGGCTACCGGCTGCGCCAGCGGCTGGTTCCACTCGTCGAATTGCTCAACGGAAGGGCGGGGCTGCCCAAATTATGGTCACTATAGGCCTGTCTCTACCAATCCAGGGAAACGCATGAACCTGACGCCGAGGGAAAAGGACAAGCTGCTGATCGCCATGGCGGCGATCGTGGCGCGCAAGCGGCTCGAACGCGGCGTCAAGCTCAACCAGCCGGAAGCGATCGCGCTGATCACCGACTTCGTCGTCGAAGGCGCCCGCGACGGCCGTCCGGTCGCCGAACTGATGGAAGCCGGCGCTCATGTCGTCAGCCGCGCGCAAGTCATGGAAGGCATCGCCGAGATGATCCATGACGTGCAGGTCGAGGCGACTTTTCCCGACGGCACCAAGCTGGTGACCGTGCACGAACCGATCCGTTGAGGAGGACAGGATGCTGGAGCTGCGTCCCAACTGCGAATGCTGCGACAAGGACCTGCCGCCCGAGGCGACGGATGCGCTGATCTGCACCTTCGAGTGCACCTTTTGCGCCGGATGCGTGGAACAGGTGTTGGGCGGCATCTGCCCCAATTGCGGCGGTGGTTTTTCGGCGCGGCCGATCCGCCCGGCAGCGATGCTGAAGAAATACCCGGCGTCGAGTAAACGCGTTCTCAAGGCCGAAGGCTGCGGCCCCCGCAAGGCGGCGTAAACACCAGACCGAGCAAAACGAAAGGCAATAGAATGATCCCTGCCAAACGCCTCTCCCTGTCGGCGATCCTGCTGCTGGCCGCTGCCATGCCGGCCTATGCCCATGTCGGCATCGGCACGGCCTCCTCCTTCACGGCCGGCTTCATGCACCCGCTTTCCGGGCTCGATCACATGACGGTGATGATCGCGGTCGGACTGTGGGCAGCGATCAAGGGCGGCAAGGCGGTTCTTGCCTGGCCGGCGGCCTTTGTCGGTGTCATGCTGGTCGGCGGCGCGCTGGGCATTTTGCATATGCCGCTGCCCTTCGTCGAACCCGGCATACTGGCCTCAATCGTGGCGCTCGGGCTGCTGGTGGCGCTGGCGGTCGATCTGCCGGTCTCGGCCGGCGTCGCCATCATCGGCCTGTTCGCGCTGTTCCACGGCCACGCGCATGGCACCGAGGTGCCGGAGAATGCCGGCGGGCTTGAATACATGGCCGGCTTTGCCATCGCCACGCTGTTGCTGCATGCCACCGGCATCGCCGCCGGTCTCGGTCTCGGCATCCGGTTCCGCGGCTTGGCCCGTACTGCCGGTGCCGCCTGCGCGGCGATCGGCATCGGCCTCGCCTTCGGCATCGTGTGAGGGTGACCATGATCCCCGGTGAGATCATCACGGTGGACGGCGACATCGAGCTCAACAAGGGCCTGCCGACCGTCACCCTGAAAGTCGCCAACAGCGGCGACCGGCCGATCCAGGTCGGCAGCCACTACCATTTCTTCGAGACCAATGAGGGGCTGAAATTCGACCGCGAGCGTGCCAGGGGCATGCGTCTCGACATTGCCGCGGGCACGGCCATGCGTTTCGAGCCGGGCCAGGAGCGCGACGTCACGCTGGTGCCGCTCGGCGGCAAGCGCGAGGTCTACGGATTTCAGCAGAAGGTGATGGGCAAGCTGTGAGATCTCCCGGCGCGCTCAGCTCAGTTCGATGGCTTGGCCGCGGCGTAGATGACGATCTTTCCGGGATTGTCGAATTCGACGGCGAGGACATCCTGCGCCTGCACGCGCCGCGATTCGATGGCGTTGAACAGCAGCGCGTTGGCCTCGATCTCCTTGCGCAGCTCCGTGATGTCGTCTTGATGCTGCTTGACCTTGCTTTCGATCTCCGGCGGCGGGCCGCCTTCGCTGCGCGCGGCGTCGGTGAGGAACACGATGTCGACCTTGTCGAGCTTGGACGTCTTGCGCACCGTACCGATGTTTTCACGCGTGCGGTCGATCGCCGTGTTGACGCTGCGGGCTTCGGCGGTGGCCTTGGCCTCTTCCTGCTTGACCTGCGAGCCGACGATGCGGTTGACGGTCTCCGTGCTTTCCAGCCCTTGCGCTTTCAATCCGGCAACAGACCCTGCCGCCGCCAAGAACGCCGTGGCGGCGACTGCCTGCATTCTGGTCAAGAAAGAAGTGATCGCCATCGCTCGCTCCTGAGAGAAGTCGTTTCGGGGCGCGGGTTAGCGCGAAAAGAACAAAACGAATCCCGCCCGGCGAAGGTTCCTTTCCCGATGCGGCCGGCAGGCCGGATGCCGGCCCGCCGTGCCGTCTCGTCAGCTCGCCTTCTTGGTGATCAGGGTCAGTGCGCCATTGGGTTCCATGCTGGCGGCGACGACTTGCGCCGAACTGAGCCCCTTGGCTTCCAGCGCCGACTTCACCTTGGGCGTGGCGTCGATCGAGCTGCGCAGTTTCTTCAGGCCGTCATCGCCACGCTGGGCGATCACCTGGTTGACCTGCGTCTGGGTGTCCTTCGGCAACTCGGTGATGTCGACGATGTTGACGCTCTGGATCGTCGGCACCGCCGGCTGAGCCTGGGGCGTGGCTGGAGCAGGCGTTGCCGGCGCCGGAGCGGGCTGTGGCGCGGGTTGCTGCTGGGCACTGGCGGCGCCCGCCAGCATCAGGCTGGCAGCGGCGGCAAGAATTATTGTTTTGCGCATGGATTTTCCTTTCCATCGATTGGCAAACGGCCGGTCTGGGGTGACCCCCTAACCTCAACCGCCAAATGGGATCAGAAGGTGTCGCCCAGCGGGTCATTGCGTGACCATAGGATGGCAGCAGTGTGCAGCGGCGCTTCAATCCCACCGCATTTCGGCAAACCGCATTTCAGGAGCAATCGCTGATGGCCAGAATTACCCGCGCCGCCTATGCGCAGATGTATGGCCCGACGGTCGGCGACAGAGTGCGCCTTGCCGACACCGAACTGTTCATCGAGGTCGAGAAGGATCTCACCATCCATGGCGAAGAGGTGAAATTCGGCGGCGGCAAGGTGATCCGCGACGGCATGGGCCAGAGCCAGGTTTCCAGGGCGCAAGGCGCCGTCGATACCGTCATCACCAACGCGCTGGTGATCGATGCTAGCGCAGGCATCTTCAAGGCCGACGTCGGCCTCAGGGACGGGCGCATCACGGCCATCGGCAAGGCCGGCAATCCGGACACGCAGGATGGCGTCACCATCATCATTGGTCCCGGCACCGAGATCATCGCCGGCGAGGGCAAGATCCTGACCGCGGGCGGCTTCGATGCGCATATCCACTTCATCTGCCCGCAGCAGATCGAAGAGGCGCTGATGTCAGGCATCACCACTATGCTCGGCGGCGGCACCGGTCCGGCGCACGGCACGCTGGCCACCACCTGTACGCCGGGGCCATGGCACATGGCCCGCATGATCCAGTCCTTCGATGCCTTCCCGATGAACATCGGCCTGTCGGGCAAGGGCAATGCCTCGCTGCCCGCAGCCCTCGAGGAAATGGTGCTGGGCGGCGCCTGCTCGCTGAAGCTGCACGAGGACTGGGGCACGACGCCGGCGGCGATAGACTGCTGCCTGTCGGTCGCCGACGACTATGACGTGCAGGTGATGATCCACACCGACACGCTGAACGAATCCGGCTTTGTCGAGAACACCGTCGCGGCTATCAAGGGCCGCACCATCCACGCCTTCCACACCGAGGGCGCCGGCGGCGGCCACGCGCCCGACATCATCAAGGTCTGCGGCCTGCCCAACGTCATCCCGTCCTCGACCAACCCGACGCGGCCCTACACGGTCAACACGCTGGCCGAGCATCTCGACATGCTGATGGTCTGCCATCATTTGTCGCCGTCGATCCCCGAAGACATCGCCTTTGCCGAAAGCCGCATCCGCAAGGAAACCATCGCGGCGGAAGACATTTTGCACGACATCGGTGCCTTCTCGATCATCTCATCGGACAGCCAAGCCATGGGCCGCGTCGGCGAAGTGGCGATCCGTACCTGGCAGACCGCCGACAAGATGAAGCGCCAGCGCGGCTCGCTGCCGCAGGAGACCGGCAACAACGACAATTTCCGCGTCCGCCGCTACATCGCCAAATACACGATCAACCCGGCCATCGCGCATGGACTGTCGAAAGACATCGGCTCGATCGCGGCGGGCAAACGCGCCGACCTGGTGCTGTGGAACCCGGCCTTCTTCGGCGTCAAGCCGGACATGGTGCTGATCGGCGGCATGATCGCCGCCGCCCCGATGGGCGACCCCAACGCCTCGATCCCGACGCCGCAGCCGATGCACTACCGGCCCATGTTCGGCGCCTATGGCAAGGCAAGGACCAACTCGTCGGTGACCTTTGTTTCGAAAGCCGCGCTCGAATCAGGCCTGCACGGCAGGCTTGGCGTCGACAAGCAGTTCGTCGCCGTTGAAAACACCCGCGGCGGCATCGGCAAGCATTCGATGGTGCTCAACGACGCCACGCCGCATGTCGAAGTCGACCCGGAAACCTACGAGGTCCGTGCCGACGGTGAATTGCTCACCTGCGAACCGGCGACGGTGCTGCCGATGGCGCAGAGGTATTTTCTGTTTTGAAGCGGCGATTCGACCGGGCGAGCCTTATCCGTTGCAGCCCTTGGTGGGAGGCAGCAATATGCGGCCGACCACCAGTTGCATTGTGATCGAGCATGGCCACCGAAATCGCTTCCGCCCACGACATCTTCCCGCATATCCGCATCGTCATGGGCATGGTGATCGGGCTTGGCGTCGCCCGCCTGCTGTCGGGGGTGGCGCGGATCGTCCAGCATCCCGGCCAATACAAGCTCTATCCCGTGCATCTGGCCTGGGTCGTCTCGGTGCTCCTGATGCTGGTGCATTTCTGGTGGTGGGAGTTCGGCCTCTACGCCATCGAAACCTGGACCTTCGGCAAGTATCTGTTCATCATCTTCTACGCGATCACGCTGTTCCTGCTGTGCGCGCTTTTGTTTCCCGATTCGATGCTGGAATACACCAGCTACGAGGATTTCTTCTATTCGCGCCGGGCGTGGTTCTTCGGCCTGCTGGCGGCGACCTATATGCTCGACGTGGTCGACACGCTGCTGAAGGGGCCGGAGCATTTCGCCCGCTTCGGCAGCGAGTACCTGTTCCGCACGCCGGTCTTCGTCGCGCTTTGCATCATTGCGATCCTGGTGCGCGACCGCCGCTTCCATATCGCCTTCGTGACGGCGGCGCTCATCTATCAGATATCGTTCATCCTGCGGCTCTTCGACACCATCGTCTGAACGAACGCGATGGTCTAGCTTGTTGGGGAAAGGCAGGGTTCGACATGTACAAGGCCGTTGGATCGCGCGGATCCCGGGTCAGCCGCGTTCTCTGGATGCTCGAGGAGCTCGGGCAGCCTTATGAATTCGTCGAGGTCAGGCTGCGCTCACCGGAAGCCTATGCGCTCAACCCATCGGGCAAGGTGCCGATCCTCATCGATGGCGAACTGACGGTGACGGATTCGGCGGCGATTTGCGTCTATCTCGCCGACAAGCACGCGGACATGGGCATGAGCGCCAACCCAGGCCTAGCCGGTCGCGCCGAAATGGATTCCTGGATGCATTTTGCGCAGAGCGAGCTTGAAGCGCCGCTGTGGAACAAATTGCGCCATCGCTTCCTGCTGCCGAAGGACGTACGCGTCGATGTCGGTCCTGCGGCGGCTTACGATTTTGCCTCGGAGCTGAAGGCGCTGGAGCGGCGGCTGGGCGACAAACCGTTTGCGCTGGGCGCTCGGTTTTCCGCCGTCGACGTGCTGCTCGGCGACATGGGCGGCTGGGCGCGTGCCGGCCGGTTTGAGATCGAGTCCGAACGCGTCAACGCCTATTTCGACCGCGTGCTGGCGCGGCCTGCGCGTGTGCGGGCACAAGCAAATGGAGGATCCATGAAATGAAGCTCAACCTCAACACCGACTTCACCAAATTCCCGCGCGCCGTCTCCGTGCTGTCCGCCGGCAATGCCGGAACCACCCTACCGTCCGGCCGGGCCATTCTCGCCCATGACGAACGCCATCTGCGCCGCCGCGCCATCGAGCTTGCCGACGGCAGCAAGGTGCTGGTCGACCTGCCCGAGCCCGTCGCCTTGAACGATGGCGACCGTCTGGTGCTGGAGGATGGCGGCCATATCGAGATCATCGCGGCGCCGGAAGAGGTCTACGACATCCGCGCCCGCGACGGCGTGCATCTGGCCGAGCTCGCCTGGCACATCGGCAATCGCCATCTCGCGGCGAGCATCGAGGCCGGGCGCATCCTCATCCTGCGCGACCATGTCATCAAGGCGATGCTGGAGGGGCTGGGCGCCACCGTGACCGACGTGTCCGAACCGTTCAAACCGGTGCGCGGTGCCTATTCCGGCCATGATGGGCAAAGCCATGATCACGGCCATGCGCATGCGCACAGCCACGCGGAAGCGCACAGCCATTCTCATGGCGAAGCGCATTCCCATTCGCACAGTCATGCCGGCCATCGCCACGATCATGACTGACCAGCCTTCGAACATCGCCCTGCTGCGGCTGATGGCGTGGCTGTCGCCTGCCTTTCCGGTCGGCGGCTTTTCCTACAGCCATGGTCTCGAGCGCGCGGTGCATGACGGGCTGATTGCCGATGCCGACAGCCTCGCCTGCTGGCTGGAAACGCTGGTCGAGATGGGCTCCGGCTGGAACGATGCCGTGCTGTTCGCCGAGAGTTGGCGCCGCGCGCGCAACGCAGGCGATCTCGATGAAGTAGCGGCACTCGCGGAGGCGCTGGCCGGCTCGCGCGAACGCCACACCGAAACCATGCTGCAGGGTGCGGCCTTCCTCAAAGCGGCGGCGGCCTGGCCAAATCCAGTGCTGGAGCGCTTGCCGGCTGAATGCGCCTATTGCGTCGCCGTCGGCGCCATTGCCGGCGGCAACGGCATCGGGCTTCAGGACGCGCTGTCGGCCTTCCTGCAAACCTTCTTCTCCAACCTCGTGCAGGCAGCGATCCGGCTTGGCATCGTCGGCCAGAGCAAAGCCACAGCTCTGTTGGCCGGCTTCGAGCCACTGGCCCTGGCGACCGCGACCCGCGCCGCGCGCTCGACACTCGACGATCTCGGTGGCTGCGCCTTCGTTTCCGATGTCATGGCGATGAAGCACGAAACCCAGTATTCGCGATTGTTCCGTTCATGATCCTTCTCGCCTTCTCGCTTTCGACCGTTCTACTCCTGATTACCGCGCTGCACGCCTATTGGGGCCTTGGCGGCATCTGGCCGGGCCAGGATGCGGCCTCCTGCGCTCACGCCGTCGTCGGCTTTCGCGGCGTCGATGAGATGCCGACGCCGTTCGCCAGTTTCGCCGTCGCCGCGTGCCTGTGCCTGGCGAGGCTGTGGCCGCTTGCGCTCATAGGCGTCTTTGCCTCGCCCTTCCCCCAGGAGGGGCTCGCCGCCACCTCGCTGCTCATCGGTCTGGTGTTCCTGGGACGCGGCATAGCCGGCTTCACGCCGTGGTGGCGGCGGCTGACGCCGGAACAGCCTTTCGCGCGGCTCGATGTCCGCTATTATTCGCCGCTGTGCCTGTTGATCGGGCTCGGCTTTGCCATCCTCGCCATCACGGAGTTTCCGACATGACACAGACAAATGGTCCGCTGCGCGTCGGCATTGGCGGCCCGGTCGGTTCGGGCAAGACGACGCTGACCGAAAAACTGTGCAAGGCGCTGCGCGACGAGTTTTCCATCGCCGTCGTCACCAACGACATCTACACCAAGGAAGACGCCATGATGCTGGCGCGGCTGCAGGCGCTGCCCGAGGACCGCATCATGGGTGTCGAGACCGGCGGCTGCCCGCACACCGCCATCCGCGAGGACGCGTCGATCAATCTGCAGGCGATCGCGCAGATGAACAGGAAATTCCCGGATCTCGACATCGTCTTCATCGAATCCGGCGGCGACAACCTCGCCGCCACCTTCTCGCCCGATCTCGCCGACCTGACGCTCTATGTCATCTCGGTTTGCCAGGGCGAGGAGATCCCGCGCAAGGGCGGGCCGGCAATCACCCGCTCCGATTTCCTGGTGATCAACAAGAGCGACCTTGCTCCTTACGTGAACGTCAACCTCGATGTCATGGAGAGCGACGCCGGCCGCATGCGCGGCAAGCGGCCGTTCGGCTTCACCGACCTGTCGCGCGGCAAGGGGCTGCAGGAGGTGATCGATTTCATCATCGAGCATGGCGGCCTGCGAGCCGGCGCTGCCGCTGCCAGCACGGCGGCGTGAGACAGCTATCCCTGCACCAACCAAAACCGGTTGCGGGGATCGACTGGCCACGGCATTCTTGCCGAAACCGGAGGATTTTTCGATGAGCCTTGCCCGTCTGCAAAAGGAAACGCTGACCAACCTGCCCTACTATGAGGAGCGCGTCGATCTCGCCTGCGCCTTCCGCTGGACGGCGCGGCTCAACATGCACGAGGCTGTGGCCAATCATTTCTCGCTGGCCGTCAATGATGGCGGCACACAATTCCTGATGAACCCCAACCAGGTGCATTTCTCGCGCATCAAGGCGAGCGACCTTCTGATGATCGATGCCAACGATCCAGAAACGCTCTCCGGCCCCAATGCGCCCGACCCGACGGCGTGGGGGCTGCATGGCGCCATCCATCGCAATGTGCGTCACGCGCGCTGTGTCATGCATGTGCACTCGATCCACGCCACGGTGCTGGCATCGCTCGCTGACTCGACATTGCCGCCGATCGACCAGAATTCGGCGATGTTCTTCAATCGCCATGTCGTGGACGCGCATTATGGCGGGCTGGCCTTCGAGGAGGAGGGCGAGCGCTGCTCGCAGCTTCTCGTCGATCCCAAGGTCAAGGTGATGGTGATGGGCAATCACGGCGTGCTGGTCATCGGCGATACGGTCGCCGATGCCTTCAACCGCATGTTCTATTTCGAACGCGCCGCCGAGACCTACATCAAGGCGCTTTGGACCGGCCGCCCGCTGCGCACGCTGTCAGATGCGATCGCCGAAAAGGCCGCGAGCGAGATGGACGACTATCCCGGCCAGGCCGAACGCCATCTCAGCGAATTGAAGGCGATCCTCGACGAGCAGGAACCGGCCTACCGGAACTGATTGCCTTACAGGCCCAGTTCAGCCCGCAATTCCTCGGCGCTGTTGATGACGACGGCGCCGGGCGGTCCGCCCATCGGCGTTTCCGGCCAGAAGATCGTCTTCATGCCCGCCGCCAGCCCTGCCATGGCGCCCGGCCAGCTGTCGTCGATCGCCACGGCGTGCGCGGGGTCGACGCCGGCCAGATACGCGGCGCGCAGGAACGGCTCGGCATGCGGCTTGCCTTCGCGCACATCGTTGCGGCTGATCGTCTTCATGCCGGGGTAGATCAGGCCGACCATGCTCAGATTGGCGTCGACGATCATCCGGTCCGAATTCGAGACCACGGCCTGCTGGATGCCTCTTGCACGCAGCTCGTTGAAGATCTCGATCGCGCCGGGGCGCGGCTTCAGGCTCTCCACCAGCGGCAGGTAGTGTTCGTATTTGCGCACGATCCAGTCGTCGAAAGGCAGGTCCAGGCCGAACTCGTCGCGCATCATCTCGTAGACCGGCCAGGCGGCAACGCCGAGCACGCGCTCATGCAGATCGTCCGGCGGGACAAGGCCGACATTGCGCATCGCCGCCATCAGGGCTGCTTCATGCAGCGGTTCGCTGTCGACAAGCGTGCCGTCCATGTCCCAGAAAACCGCTTTCGGCATCATGTGAGGCTCCTTTTTGCCATCCCTTAAAGGGTTTGAGCCGGGAGATAAACCTTCGGAGCGCAAGAACCTGCCGCCTGCCGAGACCGCGGCCAAGTCTCTTTGGCGACAGAGACTTCGTGGGAGAAGAAAAACTGGGCCGTGCTTACGTCGATGAACAGCAAGCAATTGCTCCCGAGATTGACAATTGCGCAGTTGGCCGTTCCCTGCGAAAGTGGGGCATGGGCCGCTCTCACAACCGGCGGTCTCGGGAGGCAGGACTTTGAATAGCCGGCAGGATGGTGGCAGCAACAGGCTGGACGATGCGGCGCGCGCCGGCTGGCTTTATTATGTTGCCGGCAACACACAGGACCAGATCGCTTCGACGCTCGGCATTTCGCGGCAGACGGCGCAGCGGCTGGTATCGCTGGCGGTGTCGGAGGGCTTGATCAAGGTTCGCGTCGACCATCCGATCGCCAACTGTCTCGATCTGGCGGCACGGCTGAGATCGCGCTTTGCGCTCGATCTGGTCGAGGTGGTGCCGAGCGACCCCAATTCGTCCTCGACCACGATCGGCATCGCCGAGGCGGCTGCCGCCGAGATCGAGCGGCGGCTGCGGTCGCCGACCCCGATCGTCATGGCGATCGGCACCGGTCGCACGCTAAAGGCGGCGATCGAGCAGCTGCCGCCAATGGAATGCCCGCAGCACAAGGTGGTGTCGTTGACCGGCAACATCTCGCCGGACGGCTCGGCCGCCTTCTACAACGTCATCTTCACCATGGCCGACAGGGTCAAGGCGCGCTCCTTCCCGATGCCGCTGCCGGTCATCGCCTCGTCGCCGGAGGAGCGCGAGATGCTGCTCAACCAGCCGATGATCCAGCCGACGCTGGCGCTGGCGGCGGAAGCCGACGTCACCTTCATCGGCATCGGCGATCTCGGCCCCAAGGCGCCGCTCTACGAAGACGGCTTCATTTCGGAGAGCGAATTGAAGGCGCTGCAGAAGGCCGGCGGCATCGCGGAGATCGTCGGCTGGGTGTTCGATAGGGAGGGCCGCATGATCGAGGGCATCACCAACGACCGGGTGTCGTCGGCTTCGCTACCGTCACGCGAGAAATCGCTGGTCATCGCACTGGCCATGGGCGAACGAAAGCTGCCAGGCATCCTAGCGGCCGCGAACCGGCGGCTGATCAACGGCCTCATCACCGATGAACGGACCGCCGCCGCCCTGCTGGCTGGCATCTGACCGGACCCACAACCGGTTTGCGATAAGGCCAACCGCACTAGCCGTGCCGCCCGAAAGGGTCGTTGCCATCGAGAAACCCGAGATCGCGCTGCAGATGCGGCGACAGGTCCCTGATATCGAGATGTGCCCGTTTTTTGGTCGCGAACCAGCCGAATCCATCCGTCAGCCACGAAAACCAGCGGTGATCCGGTGCGGGAGTGCATTTTTGCTGCGCCATGGTCATGATCGTCAACCTTCGCTATCCTGGACCCGAATGACGGGTTGACTGGGAATGTCGGTCTTGCCGGCGGTCTTTGCCAATCGAACATCGATCATGATCCATAAGGAGGCCTTATGCCGGACCTCGGCTCGCGACAGGTTTCGCCACTCCCGCCGCTGCAGGCGATCCGGTGTTCGACGCGGTGGCGCGGCATCTTTCCTTCACCAAGGCCGCCGGCGAACTCGCCATGACGCAAGCGGCGGTCAGCTATCAGATCAAGGTGCTGGAGGAGCGTGTCGGCGCGCCGCTGTTCCTACGCCGGCCGCGGCAGATCGTGTTAACCGAGGCCGGGCAGCGCCTGGCACCTGCGGTCAGCGAGGCCTTCGCCATCCTTGGCCAGGCCTATGCCGCGGTGCGTGGCGGGGCCGACGGCTTGCTGTGCGTCACGACGGTGCTGACATTCGCCTCGAACTGGCTCGCGCACCGGCTGGGGTCGTTCCAGATCGCCCATCCGTCGCTGGCGGTGCGGCTCGAAACGTCGAGCCGCCTGACCGACTTTGCCCGCGAGGATACCGATATCGCCATCCGCTCGGGCGGCGGCAAATGGCCGGGCCTGGAAGCGCACAAGCTGCTCGATGCCGACTTCACGCCGATGCTGAGCCCGAAACTCGCGGCGACCATCGGCGGCGTCAGGGAACCGGCCGACCTCTTGCGGCTGCCTATCCTCGATCCCGGCGACATCTGGTGGACGGAATGGTTCTCGGCTGCTGGCGTGCACTCGCACGATCTTGCCAAGCGGCCCGGCAGCAGCATGGGCGCGCAGGCCTATGAGGCCAATGCGGCGATCGCCGGTCATGGCGTCGCGATCCTGACCAGGGCGCTGTTCAAGGCGGAACTCGCGGACGGGCGCCTGATCCAACCTTTCGATCTGGTTGGCGACGACGGCCATGCCTATTGGCTGGTCTATCCCGAGGCGCGCCGCAACGTGCCGAAGATCCGTGCCTTCCGCGACTGGCTGCTGGCCGAGATCGCCTGCTGACCGGCAAGCTTCCGGGCTGCACCTGGTTCTCGCAGATCTATCCGCTGTTGCCTCACTGTTGCGGCCGGGACGATCCTCGCCCTGGCAATTTCCGCTCGTCCCGGCCTGCGGTTTGCCCGGGTGCTGCGCTGCAGCATCGAATCCGGCTTGACATAATTCACGCCAAATGAGTAATTGCCCAAAGCCAAGGCAAATGCTCATCTTGGTTCAAGGGAGGAATTTGATGAAACTTCGCACGCTCACCCTGGGCTTGTTGTCGGCCAGCACGCTTGCGTTCGCCGCACATGCCGAATCCATCACCATCGCCACCGTCAACAATGGCGATATGGTCCGCATGCAAAAGCTGACCGAGGACTTCACCAAGGCGAACCCCGACATCCAGCTCAACTGGGTTACGCTCGAAGAAAACGTGCTGCGCGAGCGCGTCACCACCGACATCGCCACCAAGGGCGGCCAGTACGACGTGATGACCATCGGCACCTATGAGGTTCCGATCTGGGCCAAGCAGAGCTGGCTGCTGCCGCTCGACAAGCTCGGCGACGACTACGACGCCAAGGATATCATCCCGGCCATCGCCGGCGGCCTTTCGGTCGACGGCAAGCTCTATGCCGCGCCCTTCTACGGCGAAAGCTCCTTCGTCATGTACCGCAAGGACCTGATCGAGAAGGCCGGACTGAAGATGCCCGACGCGCCCACCTGGGACTTCATCAGGCAGGCCGCCGACAAGATGACCGATCGCGCCAATGGCGTGAACGGCGTGTGCCTGCGCGGCAAGGCCGGCTGGGGCGAGAACATGGCTTTCCTGACCGCCATGTCGAACTCCTTCGGGGCGCGCTGGTTCGACGAGAACTGGAAGCCGCAGTTCGATCAGCCGGAATGGAAGAACACGCTGCAGTTCTATGTCGACCTGATGAAGGCCGACGGCCCTGAGGGTGCGTCCTCCAACGGCTTCAACGAAAACCTGGCGCTGTTCCAGCAGGGCAAATGCGGCATGTGGATCGACGCCACCGTCGCTGCGTCCTTCGTCTCCGATCCCAAGGCATCGCAGGTCGCTGACAAGGTTGGATATGCGCTGGCACCCGACAATGGCCTGGGCAAGCGCGGCAATTGGCTGTGGGCATGGTCGCTGGCGATCCCCGCCGGCACGCAGAAGGCCGATGCCGCCCAGAAATTCGTCTCCTGGGCGACCAGCAAGCATTATGCGGAACTCGTCGCTTCGAAGGAAGGCTGGGCCAACGTTCCTCCGGGCACGCGCTCCTCGCTCTACGCCAATGCCGAATACCAGAAGGCGGCTCCGTTCGCCAAGATGACGCTGGACTCCATCAACGCCGCCGATCCGACGCATCCGACCGTCAAGCCGGTGCCCTATGTCGGCGTGCAGTTCGTCGCCATCCCTGAGTTCCAGGGTCTTGGCACCACTGTCGGCCAGCTCTTCTCGGCGGCTCTTGCCGGCCAGTCGAGCGTCGACGATGCCCTGAAGCAGGCCCAGGACGCTGCCACCGCGGCAATGACCGAAGGCGGATACATCAAGTAAGGCTCCTCCCGGCGCCGAATGCCGGTCGCCTCCTGACCGGCAACGGCCGCCCGAATTCCCAGTTCGGGCGGCCGCCTTTAACGCCTTTTGAAAATTCCGTCTGACCAGTGAAGGGTGACCGTCATGGCTACTCAGCAGACCCGTTCGCTTGCCCGTTTCATGATGGCGCCATCCGTGGTGCTGCTGTTCGTCTGGATGATTGTGCCGCTGGTCATCACCATCTGGTTCTCCTTCCAGCAGTACAACCCGCTCAATCCGATCCGCGACGGCTTCGTCGGCTTCTCGAACTACGCGCTGTTCTATTCCAACCCGGCCTTCCTGCAATCGATCCTCAACACGCTCACCTTGGTGGTCAGCGTGCTCCTGATCACGGTGATCGGCGGCATCCTTCTGGCGCTGCTGATCGACCAGCCGATGTGGGGCCAGGGCATCGTGCGCATTCTCGTCATCTCACCGTTCTTCGTCATGCCGCCGGTGGCCGCACTGGTCTGGAAGAACATGATCATGCACCCGCAATACGGGGTGTTCGCCGATATAGCCCGCTTCTTCGGGGCCCAGCCGATCGACTGGTTCGGGCAGCATCCGATGCTGGCGATCATCATCATCGTCGCCTGGCAATGGCTGCCTTTCGCGACGCTCATTCTCTTGACCGCGTTGCAGTCGCTCGACGGTGAGCAGAAGGAAGCTGCCGAGATGGACGGCGCCGGCTTCATCAGCCGTTTCATCTATCTGACGCTGCCGCACATGTCGCGCGCCATCACGGTCGTCATCCTGATCCAGACGATCTTCCTCCTCTCCGTCTATGCCGAGATCCTCGTCACCACCAATGGCGGCCCGGGATACGCCTCCACCAACCTGCCCTTCCTCGTCTACCAGAAGGCGTTGCTGGAGTTCAAAATCGGCCAGGCATCCGCCGGCGGTGTGATCGCCGTCATTCTCGCCAACATCGTTGCCTTCTTCGCCATGCGCGCGGTCGGCAAGAACCTGGACAAGTAAGGGAGGCTACGATGGCACGCTCAGTCACCACCCAGCACAAGACGATTGCGACAGTTGCCGCCTGGATTGTCGCCCTGCTGATCTTCTTCCCGATCCTCTACACGATCATCACCTCGTTCAAGTCGGAGCAGGAAGCCATCCAGGGTTTCAGCATCATCCCGTCGGGAACGTTCGAGAGCTATGCCGAGGTTCAGGCGCAAAGCGGCTACTTCAAGTTCTTCTTCAACTCGGTGCTGCTCTCGGTCGGCTCGACCATCTTGGCCCTGCTGGTCGCCATACCGGCGGCATGGTCGATGGCCTTCTCGCCGACCAAGCGGACCAAGGACATCCTGATGTGGATGCTGTCCACCAAGATGATGCCCGCGGTCGCGGTGCTGTTCCCGATCTACCTGATCTTCCGCGACACAGGACTGCTCGACAGCCGCATCGGCCTGATGATCATGCTGATGCTGATCAACCTGCCGATCGTGGTGTGGATGCTCTACACTTATTTCCGCGAAATACCGGGAGAGATCCTGGAAGCGGCACGCATGGACGGCGCCTCGCTGTGGAACGAGATCGTCTATGTGCTGACGCCGATGGCGGTGCCGGGCATCGCCTCGACGATGCTGCTCAACATCATCCTGGCCTGGAACGAGGCGTTCTGGACAATCCGGCTGACGACGACGGAAGCCGCACCGCTGACCGCCTTCATCAGCTCGTTCTCCAGCCCGCAAGGCCTGTTCTGGGCCAAGCTTTCGGCCGCCTCGACGCTGGCCATCGCGCCGATCCTGATCATGGGCTGGTTCAGCCAGAAGCAGTTGGTGCGCGGCCTGACATTTGGTGCGGTCAAATAATTGGTGGTGCGGTGAAATAACGGAATTGTTCGAAGCAATCGGCAGAAATAACCCCTCGGGGAGGAAATCATGGGAAACATCACGCTCAAGAACGTCTCCAAATCCTTCGGAGCGACGTCCATCATCCCCGGTCTCGACCTGGTGATCGAGAATGGCGAGTTCGTCGTCTTCGTCGGCCCGTCGGGTTGCGGCAAGTCAACGCTGCTGCGCCTGATCGCCGGGCTCGAGGACACCAGCGGCGGCTCCATCAACATCGACGGCCGCGACGTCACCGGCGAGGCACCGGCCAAGCGCAAGCTGGCCATGGTGTTCCAGTCCTACGCGCTCTATCCGCACATGACGGTGGCCAAGAACATCGGCTTTCCGCTGAAGATGGCCGGTGAGGACAAGGCGACCATCGACAAGAAGGTGGGAGACGCGGCGCGCGTGCTCAACTTGACCAACTATCTCGAACGCCGGCCCGGCCAGCTTTCCGGCGGCCAGCGCCAACGCGTCGCCATCGGCCGCGCCATCGTGCGTCAGCCGACCGCCTTCCTGTTCGACGAACCGCTGTCCAACCTCGATGCGGCACTGCGCGGCACCATGCGGCTGGAGATCAGCGAGTTGCACCATCAGCTCAAGACCACCATGATCTACGTCACCCACGATCAGGTCGAAGCCATGACCATGGCCGACAAGATCGTCGTGCTGAACGCCGGCAACATCGAGCAGGTCGGCTCGCCGATGGAGCTCTACAAGACGCCGAAGAACCTGTTCGTCGCCGGCTTCATCGGCTCGCCGAAGATGAACCTGATAGAAGGCGCGCCGGCTGCCAAAAACGGCGCCAAGACCATCGGCATCCGTCCCGAGCATCTGGAGATCTCGACCACGGCGGGCGAATGGAAAGCCACTGTCGGCGTCGCCGAACATCTCGGCTCCGACACCTTCCTGCACGTCCAGTCCGATGGCGTCGGTCCGCTGACAGTGCGCGCCGACGGCGAACTCGCCGTCCGTCACGGCGACACCATCTATCTGACAGCGGACAAGGCCAAGCTGCACCGCTTCGGCGCCGACGGAAAGGCGATGTGAGCATGAGACTGGCCGGCAAATCCGCGCTGATCACGGGTTCGGCCCGCGGCATCGGCAGAGCCTTCGCCGAAGCCTATGCCGGCGAAGGCGCAACCGTCGCCATCGCCGACATCAATCTCGAGGCGGCGCAGAAGACAGCCGCCGAGATCGGCGGCAAGGCCTATGCGGTCAAGCTCGACGTCACCGACCTCGCCTCGATCGAAGCGGCGGTGAAAGCCGTCGAGACGAAGACCGGTGGCCTGGATATCCTGATCAACAACGCCGCCCTGTTCGACCTGGCGCCGATCGTCGAGATCACCAAGGCAAGCTACGACAAATTGTTTTCCGTCAATGTCGCCGGCACGCTGTTCATGCTGCAGGCTGCCGCCCGCTCGATGATCGCCGCTGGCCGGGGCGGCAGGATCATCAACATGGCGAGCCAGGCCGGACGCCGCGGCGAGGCGCTGGTCGGCGTCTACTGCGCCACCAAGGCCGCCGTCATCTCCCTGACCCAGTCGGCGGGGCTCGACCTCATCAAGCACCGCATCAACGTCAACGCGATTGCCCCTGGCGTGGTCGACGGCGAGCACTGGGATCACGTCGATTCGCTGTTCGCCAAATATGAAAACCGGCCGAGGGGCGAGAAGAAGAAACTGGTCGGCGAGGCGGTGCCCTATGGCCGCATGGGCACGGCGCAGGACCTTACCGGCATGGCGGTTTTTCTCGCCAGCGCCGACGCCGAATACGTCGTCGCCCAGACCTACAATGTCGACGGCGGCCAGTGGATGAGTTGAGGGCGGGGGACGGCCTCTGCTCCTCGTACCTCCGCGAGGAGCAGAGGCCGACATCAGCGGGCGCGTAGCAAGTGCCACCCCTTATCCTCTCCCCGACCGGGAGAGGAGCGTAACGAAGGCCGAAATCCGGCCAAAGGGTAAAACAGATGACCGTGAAACTCTCGTCCTCAAACCTCTCCAAGCTGCCCACTGAGGTCGCCGGTCCGAAGTATGACCGCGCAACATTGAAGGCCGGCATCGTGCATTTCGGCGTTGGCAATTTTCACCGCTCGCATCAGGCCGTCTATCTCGACGATTTGTTCAATGCGGGCATCGGCCATGACTGGGCGCTGATCGGCGCCGGCGTGTTCGACGGTGAAAAGATCGGTCGCGGCAAACTGGAAGAGCAGGATTGGCTGACCACCGTGGTCGAGCAGGACAGCGGCCATATGAGCGCACGCGTCACCGGCGCCATGATCGACTTCCTGATGCCCGGCGATGCGGCCGGCATCATCGAACAGCTGGCCGACCCGGCCATCAAGATCGTTTCGCTGACCATCACCGAAGGCGGCTATTTCATCGACCCGGCCTCCGGCGTGTTCAACCCGACCCATCCCGACATCGTCGCCGATGCGCAGCCCGGCGCGACGCCGAAGACGGTGTTCGGCATCATCCTTGCCGGGCTGGTGCGCCGCCGCGACGAGGGTACCGTGCCGTTCACGGTGATGTCGTGCGACAACATCCCCCACAACGGCCATGTCACCTCGGACGGGGTCATCGGCCTGGCCCGTTTGATCGACGAGGATCTGGCGAACTGGGCCAGCGAGCATGTCGCCTTTCCGAACGGCATGGTCGATCGCATCACGCCGGCGACCACCGATCGCGAACGCGGCATTCTCGCCAAGGATTTTGGCCTTGAGGACAACTGGCCGGTGTTCTGCGAGCCGTTCCGGCAGTGGGTGCTGGAGGACCATTTCACCGGCGGCCGGCCGCCACTGGAAAAGGTCGGCGTGCAGTTCGTCAAAGACGTTGCGCCCTACGAATTGATGAAGATCCGCATCCTCAATGGCGGCCACGCCACCATCGCTTATCCGGCCGGGCTGATGGACATCCATTTCGTCCATGAGGCGATGCAGGAGCCGCTGGTGAGCGGGTTTCTGGCCAAGCTCGAACGGGACGAAATCATCCCGACCGTGCCGCCGGTGCCGGACACGGTCCTGGAAGACTATTACCAGCTCATCGAGAGCCGCTTCTCCAATCCCAAGATCGGCGACACGGTGCGCCGGCTCTGCCTCGACGGCTCCAACCGCCAGCCGAAATTCATCATCCCGACCATCGCCGACCGGCTGAAGGCCGGGAAAAGCGTCGTCGGCCTGGCGCTGGAATCAGCGCTCTGGTGCCGCTATTGCTTCGGTACGACCGACAGCGGTGCCGTCATCGAGCCCAACGATCCGAGCTGGGACCGGCTGCAAGCGACGGCAAAGGCGGCAAAGGATGCTCCCGCCGCCTGGCTCGCCATGGAGGACATCTATGGCGATGTCGGCCGCGCGACGGCGTTTGTCGAGGCCTTTGCCCATGCGCTCAACGTGCTGTGGGCGAATGGCGCGCGCGCGACGCTGACGCGCTACCTCGCCGGCAAGCTCTGAGAGCCATTCTCCATCATGACGCCTGAGCTGGTCATCTTCGACTGTGATGGCGTGCTGGTCGACAGCGAGGCGCTCTCCGTCTCGGCGCTGCTTGGCATGGTCAAACTTGCCGGCGGCAGCGTCAGTGAGGACGCCGCCTACGAGCATTTCCTCGGCAAGAGCATGAAAAGCGTGCGCGAGATCCTCGGCCGCGACTTCGGGCTCGATATCACCGACCTGCACCTGACCGAGATGCGCGTCGAATTGATGCGCAAATTCCGCGAGGAGCTGAAGCCGATCGCCGGCGTCAGGAAGATGCTGCCCAAGCTTGGGCTGCCGTACTGTGTCGCGTCCTCAGGCACGCTCGACCGCATCCGCTACGCGCTCGACGTCACCGGATTGCTTGGGCTGATGGAGCCGCATCTGTTCAGTGCCACCATGGTGGCCAAGGGAAAGCCGGCGCCGGATCTGTTCCTGCATGCCGCCGCCAGCATGCGGGCCCATCCGCGCAAATGCCTCGTCATCGAGGACAGCCCGGCCGGCATCGCTGCTGCGCGGGCGGCAGGGATGCGCGTGCTCGCCTTCACCGGCGGATCGCATGCCGGCAATCCCGCCTTGAAAGCGCGGCTTGCGTCGAGTGAACCGGACTTTATATTCGCTGACATGCTGCAATTGCCCGATCTGATTGCAGGCTTGGGAGCGAGAGACAGAGCATCTTGACGAAACAGTTCGTTTGCGCGGTCGATGTCGGCACCGGGAGCGCTCGCGCGGGCATTCTCGACACCAGTGGCACCTTGCTCGGCCGCGCCGAGCGGCCGATCGCCATGAACCAGCCGAAGCCCGATCACGCCGAGCATGATTCGCGCGATATCTGGTCGGCCGTCTGCACCGCCGTGCGCGCTGCCCGCGAAAAAGCCGGTGTCGAGCCTGAGGACATTGTCGGCATCTCCTTCGATGCCACCTGTTCGCTGGTGGTGCGCGACCGGCAAGGCAGCCAGCTCAGTGTCTCGGTCACGGGCGACAAGCGCTGGGACACCGTCGTCTGGCTCGACCACCGCGCCATCGCCGAGGCCGACGAATGCACGGCAAGCGGCCACGCCGTGCTGAATTACATCGGCGGCGTCATGTCGCCGGAAATGGCGACGCCGAAACTGATGTGGCTGAAGCGCAATTTGCCGGACACGTGGAATGAAGCCGGCTATTTATTCGACCTGACCGATTTCCTGACCTGGCAAGCGACGGGTTCGCTGGCCCGCTCGCAATGCACGCTGACCGCCAAATGGACCTATCTGGCGCATGAGGAGACAGGCTGGCGGCGCGACTTCTTCGAGCTCGTCGGCCTCGGCGATCTTTTCGAGCACGGCAGCCTGCCGGAAAAGGCCAGTCCCGTCGGCGCCGATATCGGTCGATTGACGGCGCAAGCGGCGGCCGAGCTTGGGCTGAGCGAGAAATGCCGGGTGGGCTCCGGCGTCATCGATGCCTATGCCGGCGCGCTTGGCGTGCTCGGCGGCTTTGCCGGCGACGAACAGGACATCGGCCGGCATTTGGCGCTGATCGCCGGCACGTCGAGCTGCGTCATGGCGATGTCACCGGATCCGCAGCCTTTCGCCGGCGTCTGGGGGCCGTATTACGGCGCGGCGCTGCCCAGGCTGTGGCTGTCGGAAGGCGGCCAGTCGGCGACCGGCGCCCTGCTCGACCACATCATCCGCTGGCACGGCGCCGGCGGCGAGCCGGATGCCGCCATGCATGCGAAGATCGCCAGGCGTGTCGCCGAGCTGCGCGCCATCGAGGGCGACAGCCTCGCCGCAAGGCTGCATGTGCTGCCCGACTTTCATGGCAACCGCTCACCGCTCGCCGATCCGCATGCCGTCGGCGTCGTCAGCGGGCTGACGCTGGATTCCTCCTTCGACAGCCTGTGCAAGCTCTATTGGCGCACCGCCGTCGGCATCGCGCTCGGCGTGCGCCACGTGCTGGAGGCACTGAACGAGAACGGCTATCTGATCGACACGCTGCACGTCACCGGCGGCCACACCAAGAACCCGCTGCTGATGGAACTCTACGCCGACGCCACCGGCTGCACGGTGATCGAGCCGCTGGCCGACGAGGCGGTGCTGCTCGGTACCGGCATGATCGCCGCCACCGCTGCCGGGCTGTTTCCCGACCTCAACGCCGCCTGTCTTGCCATGCAGCAAGGCGGCAGGACGCGCCCGTCGAACCCGAAATCATCAGGGCGTTTCGAGCGCGACTACAAGGTTTTCCTCGAGATGCACCGCCAGCGCCGGATGCTGGACGCGATCCGCTAGAGCATCGGGCCGGTCGCTGGCTCAATCCGTTCCCGTCCCTCCTCTCTTGCCTTCATGTCGCGTTTCGTCCAGAAGCTGACGCAAACGCGGCGAAACCGAAGGTTTTGCCGTTTGACATGCGGCTTCCGGCTCTGGCCGACGTGCCGTAGGTGGAAAGAGCGGAACAATGTCTGCGATCGAAGCCGGCGCTCGCGCGCCGGAAAATCTTTGGCGTCAGGAAATCAGGGCGACGCTGGCGCTCGCCTGGCCGATGGTGCTGACCAATCTCGGCCAGACCGCGATGACGGCCACCGACGTCATGATGATGGGTCGTCTGGGCCCGGATACGCTGGCCAGCGGCGCGCTTGGCGCCAACCTTTATTTCATGCCGCTGATCTTCGGCCTCGGCCTGATGCTGGCGACCTCGCCGATGATCGCTACCGAGCTCGGCCGCCGCCGCTATTCGGTGCGCGACCTGCGCCGCACCGTGCGCCAGGGCCTGTGGCTGGCGATCCTGATCTCGATCCCGATCTGGCTCGTGCTTTGGCACGGCGAGGGCATTCTATTGGCCATGGGCCAGGACCCGGTTCTGGCCCATCAGGCCGGCATCTATCTGCGCTGGCTCGAATGGGCGGTGCTGCCCTTCTACTTCTATATCGTGCTGCGCTCGTTCATCTCGGCGCTGGAACGGCCGGGCTGGGCGCTGGTCATCGTCTTCGTCGCCGTCGCCTGCAACGTCTTCTTCAACTGGGTGTTCATGTTCGGCAATCTCGGCGTGCCGGCAATGGGCATTGCCGGGTCGGGCCTTGCCACCTCGCTGTCCTCAGCGCTGATGTTCATCGGCATGGCTGCCGTGGTGATGCTGGAGAAGAAGTTCCGCCGCTACCGTCTGTTCGGCCGTTTCTGGCGCGCCGACTGGCCGCGCTTCAAGGGCCTGTTGCGGCTCGGCCTGCCGATTGCCGGCATCCTCGCCTTCGAGGTGACGATCTTCAATGCGGCGGCCCTGCTGATGGGCCTGATCGACGCGGATTCCCTGGCCGCGCACGCGATCGCCATCCAGATCGCCTCGATCTCCTTCATGGTGCCGCTCGGCCTCAACCAGGCGGTGACGGTGCGCGTCGGCCTTGCGCACGGCGCCGGCAATCCGGAAGGCGTCTCGCGCGCCGGCTGGACCGCCTTTGTCATCGGCGTCTCGTTCATGGCGCTGATGGGGCTGGTGATGATCCTGTGGCCGCATCCGCTGATCAGCGCCTTCATCGATCTGGGCAATCCGGCCAATGCCAGGGTGATCGAACTTGCCGTGTCGTTCCTGGTCTTCGCGGCGCTGTTCCAGGTCTTCGACGGCGCCCAGGCGGTGGCCGCCGGCATGCTGCGCGGCCTGCATGACACCAAGGTGCCGATGATCTATGCCGCGATCGGCTATTGGGGCGTCGGCCTGCCGCTCGGCGTGCTGCTCGCCTTCCATTTCGGCCTGCATGGCGTCGGCATCTGGATCGGCCTGTCGACGGGGCTGGCCGTGGTGGCCGCGCTGCTGCTGGCGCGCTGGCTGCGGCGCGACCGGTTGGCGCCGCCGCTCGCGTTCGGGCATTGAAACAGAACGGCCGATGGCCCGGCGGCTGTTGTCCTGTGGGCGTTGGCTCATTGAACAACGCCTTCACAACTCCGCGATAGAGGCGGTCAGAATGTCGGCGGCGTGTTGACCCAGAGGATACGGACCGTGGTCGAACCGATATTGCGGTAGCCGTGGCCGAGTTCGGAGTTGAAATAAAACGCGTCGCCTGCCTCGAGCGCCACCACGTTCGTCTCGACCAGCAACTCGACGGAACCTTCGAGCACGTAGCCGAATTCCTGTCCCTTGTGGCTGATCAACTCGAGGCTGCCGCCGCCGGCCTCGATCACGTGGACATTGATCTGCAGCAGATATTCCGGACCGGATGGCACCAATTGCTCGAGCACGACATGGTTGCCCGAGCGCCGATGTCCCGTCTCCATGTGCGGACGCTCGTTTTGCCGCAACACGAACACTTCCGAGGCATTGTGCTGCAGCGTGCCGAACATAGCGTTCATGTTGATGCCCAGCGCCTGCACCAGCCGGTGCAGAGCCGCCATCGAGGGCGTCGCGCGGTCGTTTTCGATCTTCGAGAGATAACCCTCTGTCAGCCCGATGCGGGCGCCGAGCTCTTCCAGGCTGAGGCCAAGCACCTGTCTGGCATGGCGCAGCTTGACGCCGATCCTCGGGGTTCCGTTTCTGTCGCCCATGTCAGGTCCGCGTCTTCATCCAGTCCGCCAGCTTCGCCAACAGAAAATCGACTTCCGCCTCGGTGTTATAATGGGCCAGCCCGATGCGGACGACGCCGTTGCGGTCCGCAAGCCCCAGCCGCTTGATTGGCTCCAAACCGTAATTGTGGCCATGCCAGAGATAGATGCCTTCCTTTGCCATCGCCTTGGCGATATCGGCGGGATCGGTTCCGTCAACGGTGATCGACACGGTAGGCACCCGGCGCGCCAGCGCCGCCACATCGGTTATACCCTGGACCAAGACGCCATCAATTCTGGACAATCCGGCAATCAGCCGTGCTGTCAGGACACGCTCATAACGGTCGGCGACTTCAATGCCGGCGACGATGCGCTCGCGCCGCGTCGCCTGCGGGTGGACGTTGCCGAAGGACTGTCCGAGCCAGGCATAGTGCTCGACGGCGCCAAGCACCCCGGCAAGCGACTCGCGGCTTGTCGTCCCCGTCTCGAATTTTCCAGGTGGCGTGTTCGAAGCCGCGCGCACCTTGTAGGCGGTCAGCGCCTGCAGCAGATCGAACCGGCCCCACAACACCCCGTGATGCGGTCCGAAAAATTTGTAGGCCGAGCAAACCAGGAAATCACAGCCAATCTCCTGGACGTCGATCACTCCATGCGGCGCGAACTGCACCGCGTCGATATAGCTCAGCGCCCCGACCGCGCGTGCGCGCTGCGCGATCCGCTTCACGTCGTTGATCGTGCCGGTAACGTTGCTGGCATAGCCGACGGCGACCAGCTTGACCTCCTCGTCGATAGTGGCCTCCAGCGTCGACAGGTCGAGTTCGAACGTTTTTGGATCGAGGTCGATCCAGCGTACCTCAAGCCCGCGATCCTCCGCCAGCATCAGCCAGGGTGCGACGTTGGCGTCATGATCCATGCGCGTCAACACGATGGCGTCGCCGGCGTTCAGATCGCGGCCGATGGCGCGCGAGACGGCGAAAGTCAGCGTCGTCATGTTCTGGCCGAACACCACCTCACGCCGGTCCGCGGCATTGAAGAAATCGGCCATCGCCTGATGCGCGTCGTCGACCATCGCCTGGGCCGCGAGTGAGGTTTCGAAATAGCCACCAAGATTGGCGTTGGTCTCGATCATGGCACGCGTCATGCGCTCGATCGAACGGCTCGCCATCTGGGTTCCCGCGGGATTGTCGAAGAAAATCCGCTTCTTCGGCTCGGCACCTCTCGCCATCGCCGGAAAAGCATCGCGGACTGTGTCTATATCCATGTCTGAATTCCGTGTGTCTGGTGATCGTTGTGTGGCGGCCCCTAGACGCCGCCAGCTGCGGTTTCACGCGTTCAGCCGGCCGCTTCATGGATGGCGACAGCGCGAGCCGGGAAGCCGGATCCGGCCTTTGGCTTTGGCCAGCTTGCCATTATCAACGCGCCGGCGTCAGGCACCTTGTCGAGATTGGCCAGGAGCTCGATCTGCCAGCAGTCGCGGGACAGCACATAGTATTCCAGGCTTGCGTCACCCGCGGAAGTGGCGCGGCCGGGATCGGTGTCCATGCCCTCGTGCCCGATGGCAGCGACACCGCGGCGTTCCAAAAGTTCCTCCAGCACCGGCTTCGACCAGCCCGGCGCATGCGAGATACCGTCGGCCGACTTGTTCTGAAACGCCACGGGGTCTGGCCAGCGCGGCCACCACCCGGTGCGAAGCGCGACAAAACACTTTTCCGGGATACGGCCGTTCCGTGTCTCCCAGGCGGAAATGTCGTCGAGCGTCGGCGTCGCGTCGGGATCGGCGGCGACCCTGTCGCTGATGTCGAGGATGACCAACGGCAGAAGCATCTCCGCCACCGACAGTTGGTCGATCGAGCGGCCGCCGTCGATGAAGTGCACCGGCGGATCGACATGGGTGCCCCACTGTCCGACGAAGGCGTAGTGGTGGACCTGGAAGGCGTCGCCCTTCGAAAAATCGAGCAACGCACGGCGCTCCTCGTCCGGGAAGGCCGGGAAGTGCGGCTGGCCCGGATGAAACGCATGCGTCAGGTCGGTGAAGGTCGCGGCGGAGAGCCGCGACCTGTAGATGTCCCAAAGGGAACCCGGAGTGGACAAGATCACGGCTCCGCGACGAAGGTCGGTGCCGCTTCACTTGCAAGGACAAGCTTGCCGTCCTTGACACCGATGACCGAGACCGATTTGTCCGGCACCGAAATGCCCGGGCGGTAGGTGATCGTTCCGGTCACGCCGTCGAGCCCGGACGTAGCGGCCAGCGCGTCACGGATCTTGGCCGGATCCGGCGCACCGGCACGCTTGATCGCGTCGGTCATCAGCTTGACCGAATCGTAGCCGAGCGCAGCGAACGCGTTCTCCGGGGCATTGCCGGCCGACTTGGTGTAGGCGTCGATGAAGGCCTGCACCTTCGGGGTGGCGCCCTCACCGATATAGGCATGGGTGGTGAAGTAGGTGTCCTTGGCCGCGTCGCCGCCGACCTGGATCAGCAAGGGCGTGTCGTAACCGTCGCCGCCGACCACCGGCAGGTTGATGCCGGCCTGGCGCATCTGCTTCAAGATCAGGCCGATTTCCTCGGCATTCGACGAGGCATAGACGAAGTCGGGCTGCGGTGACAGCGCCTTCAGTTTGGCGATCTGCGCGGTAAAGGTCTTGTCGCCGATCTTGTAGGTGTCGCGCTCCAAGATCTTGCCCCCGCCATGCTCGTAGGCGGTGACGAAGTAGTCCGACAGCAGCGTTGTGTATTCGGTGCCGATGTCGGTCAGCAGGTAGGCGGTCTTGCCGTTCAGCTTGTTCAGCGCAAATTCCGCGCCAACCGCAGCCTGAACGTTGTCGCCGAAGGCGGCGAGGAAGATCTCGTTGCCGAGCTGGCTCGGCAATTTCGGCGAGGTCGCGCCGGGCGTGATGAACGGGATCTGCGCCTTCTGGACCTGCGGTCCGATGGCCAGCACCGAATCGGAATCGGCGAAGCCGATGATGCCGACGACCTTGTCGCTGTCGATCAACTGGCTGGCGACGGTCGAGATCGTCGTCGAATCGCTCTTGGAGTCGTAGATCACCAGTTCTATCTGTTGGCCGAGCACGCCGCCGGCGGCGTTGATTTCGCTTGCCGCCAGCTTGGCGCCATTCAGCATCGGACCGTCGAGCGAGGCCTGAATGCCGGTCAGGTTTGCCGGATAGCCGATCTTGATCGTGTCGGCAGCAAGTGCCGTGCTGGCCGAGGCAAGCGCGAAGAATGCGCCCAGTCCTAGGCCGATGGTGTCGCGTCGAGTGAGTTTGATCATCGTTTTCGTTCCTCTGTCTGGTTCACCGTTGCCGATCTTTGGGTTAATCCGAACGTAAGTTCCCGGTCCCCCATGATCCCCTTCGGCCGGAAGATCATGACTAGAATGAAGATGAAGCCAAGCACGATCTGGCTGGCGCCAAACAGGGCCGGCACCGCGAAATCGCCGATCGTGAAGCCGCGTTCGACCGAGCGCAGGACCTCCGACAACAGCGAAACGCAGATGACGCCAACCACCGCGCCGGTCAGGGAGCCCATGCCGCCTAGCACCAGCATTGTGATCAGGCTCATGGTCAGCGCGAAGTAGAAGGTGTTCGGCGAAAACGAGCCGAGATAATGTGCGTAGAGCGACCCGCCGACGCCTGAGAAGAACGCGCCGATGACGAAGGCGATCAGTCTGGTCCGCAACACGCCGATGCCGACAGCGCTGGCCGCGATTGTGTCGTCGCGCACCGCCTTCATGGCGCGCCCGAAAGGCGAATAGACCAGGCGCGCCAGAACGAACACCGTGATGGCGAGCCAACCCATCACCCAGGGCAACGTCGTCTCCAGCGGCACACCGGTGAAAGTGCGGGCGCCTCGGGTGAAATCCGACGCATTGATCAGCACCACGTTGACGATAATCAAGAATCCCATCGTCGCCACCGAAACGAAATAGCCCGACAGGCGCATCAAGGGATAACCGACGACCACGGCAAGCAGCGCCGTCAGAAGACCTGCCACCAGCGTCGCCGGCAGGAAGGGGAGGCTGAAAGCATGCAGAAACGCCGGCAGATGCGGCAGCAGTGCCATCTTCTGCTGTACGGGAATCGACAGTATCCCCGATATATACGCGCCGGCGCCGATGAAGCCGACATGACCGAGCGAAAACACGCCCGTAAAACCGTTGCTCAGCGACAGCGCCAGCACCAGGATTGCATTCAGCGCGATCAGCAGGATAATCCGGACGAAATAGTCGCTCAGCACGTGCGGTGCACCGAAAGCGACAGCTGCTCCCGCCACCAGGGCGACGAGGACGAGGAGTGTGATCCGCGCTTCCCGGCTCACAGCTTTATCTCCCGGTTTGGCTGGAGCAGCCCGCCCGGGCGCACCAGGAGAAAGGCGATCAGCACGGCGAAGACGATTGCGTCGCGATAGGACGAGACGCTGCTCGGCAGGAATGCGACGATGAATATCTCCAGCGCGCCCAATATGTAGCCGCCCACCAGGGCGCCCGCGATCGACCCGAAGCCGCCGATGATCGCCGCCACGAAAGCCTTCAGGAGCGGCGTGAAGCCCATCTGCGGCTGCACCACGCCGGCCTGTGCCGCCCACAAAATGCCGGCAAGGCCGGCATAGGCGGATGCGACGATGAAGGCGACGATGATCAGCCGGTTGACGTTCAGACCGACAAGGTGTGCCGCCGACATGTCCTCGGCTGCGGCGCGCATGCCGAGCCCGGTCGTGGTGCGCGTGATGAACCAGCCGAGGAGCAGCAGCGACACGAAGGTCAGCGCGATGGTCAGGAGATTGATGCTGGTGAAGGTGATGGCGCCGTTCGACATTTCCCAGGAGGTGTTGAGAATATCGGGGAGTGGAAAATTGCGCGGCGAGGAGGTGAACACCAGGATGCCGACGTTCTCGATGATGTAGGTGACGGCGAGGCTGGTGAGCAGTCGCGCAACGTCGGGCGCGTCGCGGATCGGACGATAGGCGATGCGTTCGATGAGGAGGCCCGCGACGGCCGCCGCGGCGATGCCGCAGATCACGGCGACAGGGAACGGAACGCCGATCCCCGCCAGCAGAGCTACCCCGAATGCGCCTACCATCATGACGTCGCCATGCGCGAAATTGGTGAGCTTGAGGACGCCGAAGACGATCGACAGGCCGACCGCCACCAGCGCGTAGAGGCTGCCGAGGCTCACCGCGTTGACGATCTGCTGCAGGATATAGTCCAGCTGGGTCATATTGCCGCCCCGAGATATGCCTGGGCCACGCGTTCGCTGTCGCGCAGTTCCGCGGACCGGCCCGACAGCGCCACCTGACCCGTGCGCAGCACATAGGCGCGGTCGGCGAGGTCCAGCGCGAGCGTGATGTTCTGTTCCACCAGCAGCATCGTCATGCCCTGGCGCTTCAGTTCGGCAAGCGCGCTGAAGATGTGGCGCACCAGCAGCGGCGCAACGCCGAGCGAAGGCTCGTCGAGCAGCAGCAGGCGCGGCGCCGCCATCAGCGCGCGCGCCAGAGCAAGCTGCTGCTGTTCGCCGCCCGACAGCGTGCCGGCCAGTTGCTTCAGCCGCTGCTTGAGAATCGGGAACAGCATGAACATGCGCTCGCTATCTCTGACGACGGCCTCCTTGTCGGTGCGGGTGCAGGCGCCGAGCCGCAGATTGTCGGCCACCGTCAGGCCGCCGAACAGGCGCCTGCCCTCCGGGCTCTGCGCGATGCCCAGAGTTACGATACGCGACGGAGCGATACCTCCGATCGGCTTGCCATCGAAGATGATCTTGCCGCCGCGCGGCCGCGACAGGCCGGAAATGGTGCGCAAGGTCGTGCTCTTGCCGGCGCCGTTGGCCCCCACCAACGCCACCACCTCGCCGGTATGGACGTCGAGCGAAATGCCCTTCAACGCACGCACCGCGCCGAAATTAACCTCGAGGTTCTCGACGCTGAGCAGAACGGGGCTAGGCGTGGCCAAGATACGCCTCCCGCACTTTCGGGTGTTCGCGTACCTGCTCCGGTGTTCCGACGCAGATCACCTCGCCGGTCGCCAGCACCTGGATGCGTTCGCACAGCGCCATGATCAGGTCCATGTCGTGCTCGACAACGACCACCGTTACGCCGTAGCGGTCACGGATCGTCCGAATCAGCGCCGCCAGCACCTTGGTCTCGTTGGAATCAAGCCCGGCTGCGGGCTCATCGAGCAGCAGCAGCTGCGGGCTGGTCGCCAACGCACGCGCAATCTCCAGCCGCCGCTGATCGCCGTAGGGAAGATCCGCGGCGACCCTGCCGGCCTGATCTGTCAGGCCCATGAGGTCGAGGAGTTCGTCGGCCTGCTGCCGCGTCGCGGCCACCCGCTCGCGATAGCGCCGACCGCGCAGCACGGTATCGGCGGGCCCGACAGGATGGCGCAGCTGCGCCGCCGTCAGCACGTTCTGTGCGACACTGAGGCTGCCGAATAGGCGAGAACCCTGGAAGGTGCGGGCGATGCCCATCGCGACGATCTGCGATGTGCGCAGGCCGACGATCGAACGGCCCTCCATCTCGATGCTACCGGAATTCGGCTGGGAGAAGCCGGTGATCAGGTTGAAAAGCGTGCTCTTGCCCGAGCCATTCGGCCCGATTACCCCAACGATTTCACCTTCGTGCAGCTCGATGGAATGATCCCGCAGGGCAACCAGCCCTCGAAAGGCTTTTGTCAGCCCAACCGTCTTCAACAGCACTCGACTCGACTGTCTATCCACGCGCCGGTTTGCCCCTGTCCGCCCTCGCCGCCCCGTTCGGCCCGGTCAAGCATCAAATGGACAATTCGAACGGCAAGATGTCAAGGCCTATTCCTAGCAGGAAAGCTATATGCCTGCCTCGGCTCGACCGTTGCCGCGACAGCACCGGCATCGATGCAGCGCTGCGCTCCCGCACTGGGTTTCCTGGCTTGCAGTCCAGCGCCGGCGCTCGCTTCCCGACCCTCCGCGCATACTGCGCAGGCGGAAGGCACGCGACGAAAAAGATCAGCGCGACCGGCCCTTAAACCTTGGCCGTCCTCGGACCGCGCTTCAGCTAGCTTGTTATCTGTTCGGCGACAGCTTCTTCGAGGCCGGCTGCGGCCTGGGCGGCGAGACCGCGCGCCGCCGCCTGTGAATCGTAAAACTCCTCGAGCGCATGAACCCTGCCCCACCGTAGCGTGAACACGTGGAGACCATGGTTGACGTAGGACGTATCGCCGTTGAGCAGGGTTGCGGTGCCATCCCACTGGGCAAACACGGTGGTATGCCACGGCCAGCCCTTCACCCAGACGTGGTTGACCGTGAGATGGAGAGTGGGCAGAACACGGCCGAGGCGCTCGAACCACCGGCGCAGGGCTTGCTTGTCGTGGCGCTCCCCACCAAGCGCGTGGGCGCCACCAACCCGGTGATGGACATGCGGCGCGATGGCCTTCACCGCCGCGTCCCAGCGATGGTTGTTGACGTCGTCGAAGCTCTGCCGGATCGATTTCTCGACAAAATAGCTGTAAAGCATGTGACCTCTCCAGGCTCATTGGGATGGCGTGATCGGACGCGAGAGCCCCGGCCAGCATCGCGCGGCCGCGGCCTGCGCGCCAGGTCAGGGCGTTGTCGCATCGGCTCGCAGGGATGTGCCGGTCCCGGTCGAGACCGTCACTTCCTTACCGGACCTTGAGAACGCGTAGAGCGAGCCCGGGTGGCCCGGTATGGAAAACGCCACGGCGTCACTGTTGGCGAGGCCCATGACGAACCGCAGCGGATCACCCCCGGTCTTCGGTGCGAAAGTGGCGGTGACCTCAAGCAGGTCGCCGCGCGGAACGTAGTAGGCCACCATGTCCAGGTGTCCCTGGTGCAGGCTGCCACCTTCGATCGGGCGTCCGATGGTGGCTTCCTCGGCGAGAGCCGGGGTTGCAAGAAACAGCGCCGCCAGGAGCGAGGCGCTCAGGGTTTTGCGGATCATCTCATTTGTCCTTTTTTAGATTGCGTTCACCCTCTATATAGGGTATAGATTACGAATGCAATCTAAAAAAGGAGATGACGATGCGTGTGAGTCGCACTCAGGCCGCGGAAAACCGCGAGACCGTGATCAATGTGGCAAGCCGGCTTTTTCGGGAGCGCGGCTTTGACGGCATCGGCCTCAAGGATCTGATGAAGGGTGCCGGGCTGACCCAGGGTGCCTTTTACAAGCAATTCGAGTCGAAGGACGATCTGGCGGCGCTGGCGTCCAGGCGGGCGATGGAAAGCGCCACCCACAAATGGTCGGCCGCGACCGCAGCACATCCTGGGAACCCGCTCGACGGGGTGATCTCATTCTACCTCAGCATGGACCATCGCAGGGAAAAGATGGACGGCTGCCCGGTCGTTGCGCTCGGTTCGGATGCAGCCAGGCAGGGTGCCGAGGTGAAGGCGTCATTCGAAGACGGCATCAAGGCGTACCTTGAGATGCTCGGCGGTTGGGTTGGCGAGGGCGACAGCGAAAAGAGCGGAAAAAAGGCAATGGCCGTTCTCTCGACGATGGTCGGCGCGGTCGTGCTCTCGCGGGTCGTCAACGATCCCGACCTTGCGCGGGCTTTTCTGGATGCGGCGGCCGATCAGGTTCGCGAAGCAGTCGCCACTTGAACGGCGCGAGCAGCGCCGCCGGCACACCAAGGACAGGAGAGCAGATGCAACGGATTGTCGTCACGGGCATGGGAGCGGTCACGCCCCTGGCCGCCAATGTCGAAGCGTCCTGGTCACGCCTGCTTGCCGGCCGGTCCGGCGTTCGCAGGCTTCCGGACGATGTGGTGGGAGAGCTGCCGGTTAAGATTGGCGGCGTGGTTCCCTCCCTGGGCGAAGATCCGGAGGCTGGTTTCGATGCCGATGCCGTCCTGTCCGCGAAGGATCAGCGCAAGGTGGACCGGTTCATTCTGTTTGCGTTGGCGGCGGCGGAAGAGGCGCTTGCGCAGGCGCAATGGAAGCCTGCCCTGGAAACGGAGCGCCTGCGCACGGCCACGATCATCGCTTCAGGAGTCGGCGGGTTCCCCGCCATCACCGAGGCGGTGCGCACGGTGGACCTGCGTGGCGCCCGCCGCCTGTCTCCCTTTACGGTGCCGTCCTTCCTGGTGAACCTCGCGGCGGGCCACATCTCGATCCGTCATGGTTTCAAAGGTCCACTCGGCGCACCGGTGACGGCATGCGCGGCGGGCATCCAGGCGATCGGCGACGCCGCCCGCCTGATCCGCGCCAACGAAGCCGACATCGCCGTGTGCGGCGGAACGGAAGCGTGCATCAACACCGTCAGTCTCGGCGGGTTCGCCGCGGCTCGCTCTCTTTCAACCGGCTTTAATTGGGCGCCGGCTCAAGCCTCGCGCCCTTTCGACACATCGCGGGACGGCTTCGTCATGGGCGAAGGGGCCGGCGTGCTGGTCATCGAGGCGTTGGACCACGCGTTGGCGCGCGGCGCAAAGCCGCTGGCTGAGTTCGTCGGCTACGGCACGACCGCGGATGCCCACCACGTCACCTCCGGGCCGGAGGACGGCGACGGCGCGCGCCGGGCCATGCAGATCGCGATTGCCCAGGCAGGGATTTCGCCACGCGAGGTTCGTCATCTCAATGCGCATGCGACCTCCACGTCAGTCGGCGACCTGGGTGAGATCGAAGCGATCAAGAGCGTGTTCGGGCGCGATTTCGCGATAGCTGTCAGTGCGACGAAATCGGCGACCGGACATTTGCTCGGAGCGGCCGGCGGGCTTGGTGCGATCTTCGCAATCCTGGCGCTCAGGGATCAGGTCGCTCCGCCAACCCTCAACCTGGGCGAGGCCGATCCGGCCGGCGACGGAATCGACTTCGTCGCAAACGCGCCCCGGCCGATGGAGATGGAGTACGCGATCTCCAATGGCTTCGGCTTTGGCGGCGTGAATGCCAGCGCCCTGTTCAGACGCTGGAACTAACCTGTGGCCAGACGCGAGCGCCAGACGCAGTCATGACCAACGCCCTTTGCCCCGGCCCCTCATGCTTTTCCCAATCCAATCCAACGCAAAGAAGGATATGATTTCCATGAACAAGACCAATCCTGGCGTCGCCCTGGTGACAGGGGCATCTTCCGGCATCGGGCGCGCTACCGCCGACGCCTTGCTGGGCGCCGGCTTTCGCGTCTTCGGAACCAGCCGTCGCACGGCCTCGCAATCCGCCGGCGTGACCATGCTGACCTGCGACGTGACCGACGACGCGTCCGTTGCGACAATGGTCGATGACGTTCTGGCCAAGGCCGGACGCATCGACCTGCTTGTCAACAATGCCGGTATGGGCCTGTTTGGCGGCGCGGAGGAGTCCTCGACCGCCCAGGCCAAGGCGCTGTTCGACGTGAACGTCTTCGGCGTCTTGCGCGTGACCAACGCGGTGCTGCCGGCAATGCGAAGCCAAGGGAAGGGCAGAATCGTGAATTTGAGTTCGGTGCAGGGGTTCATCCCCGCTCCCTATTTCGCGCTTTACTCAGCGACCAAACATGCCATCGAGGGGTATTCCGAGTCGCTCGATCACGAATTGCGCCCGTTCGGCATCCGCGTTTCGCTGGTGGAGCCCGCCTATACCCGAACGGCATTCGAGGACAATCTTGCCGCCCCCGACCGGTCGCTCGAAATCTACGACTCCGCGCGCGCCGGGATGACTGTATCCGTGCGGAAATCGATGGAGAAAGGCGATGCGCCCGAAGTGGTCGCCAACACCGTTTTGGCCGCGGCGACAGATCCCGCGCCGAAGAAGCGCTATGCGGCGGGAAAAATGGCGCGCCAGGTCAGTTTCCTGCGCCGTTTCGTCCCCGCGTCCGCATTCGACAAGAGCCTGCGCAAGCAGCTTGGGCTGCCGGCCTGAAATCGAGCGCTAACCGCAAGGACATCTGCCTTGGCGCGTCAGCGGGCAGCCGCCTGTTTCTCGAGCCTGCGGGCGTATTGCGTCAGCGGAAAGCACATGACGAAGAAGATCAGAGCCACCAGCCCGTAGACCTTGAACGGTTCGAAGGTCGCATTGTTGATGGCATTGGAGGTCCGCACCAGTTCCTCGAAGCCGATGATCGAGGTCAGCGCGGTCGATTTGATCAGCTGAACCAGGAAGCCGACGGTGGGTGCGCGGGTGATCGAAAAGGCCTGCGGCAGGATGATCAGCCTCAGCTCCTGCAGATAGTGCAGGCCAAGGCTGGCGCCGGCGTCCCATTGGCCGAGGGGTAGCGCCGCGACGCCCGAGCGCCAGATCTCGGCGAGATAGGCGCTGGCGAAGAAGGTGAGGCCGAGCGCCGCCGCCGTCCACGGTTCGATGCGCAGGCCGAGCATCGGCAGGCCGAAGAACATCAGGAACAGCTGCATCAAGAGCGGCGTTCCCTGGAACAGGGCGATGTAGCCGGAAGCAACACGCCTGCTCCACTTGTTCTTGGCGATCCTGAAGAACAGCACGACCAGGCCGACGATGCCGCCGCCGATGAAGGCGGCCAGCGATAGCAGCACCGTCCAGCGGGCGGCGAGCAGCAGGTTGCGTACGATGTCCCAGAAGGTGAACTCGATCATGACACGCCGGCTCCGAGCGCACGGCGTCCGCCTGACACCAGCAGCCGGCGCAAGGCCATCGACAGAGCGAGATAGACCAGCGTCACGACGAAATAGGTCTCGAAAGAGCGGAAGGTGCGCGCCTGCAGCATATCGGCCTCGTAGGTCAGTTCACGCACGGCGATCTGCGACACCACGGCCGACTCCAGCATCATGATGACGATCTGGCTGGTGAGCGCGGGATAGATGATCTTGAGTGCCTGCGGCAGCACGATCTTGACGAACACCTGGCGTGGCCGCAGCCCAAGTGCGAGCGCTGCTTCCGTCTGTCCGCCGGGCACGGCGTCAAGCCCGGCGCCGACGATCTCGATCGTGTAGGCCGCCATGTTGAGCGTCATCGCCAGCATGGCGGCCAGGATCGGATCGAGCCGGATGCCCAGGCTGGGCAGGCCGAAGAAGATGAAGAACAGCTGCACCAGGAACGGCGTGTTGCGCATCACCTCGACATAACAGGCGATTGCCCGCTTGAGCAGAACCGGGCCGTTTCGTCGCCCCGCGGCACCCAGGATGCTGAGGGCCGTTCCCACCAGCGTGGTCACGGCGATCAACAGAATCGTCGTGAGCGCACCGTGCGCGATGTCGCCGACAGCACCTGGAAGCCAGGCAAAGGCCACGGAAACTCAATCCTTGAGGTTTTCGGGATTGAGCGGCGTCTTCAGCCAGGTTTTCGAGCTTTCGTCCAGCTTGCCGTCGGCCAGCATCTTGGCGATGGCATCGTTGACGGCCTTCTTCAGGCCGTCCTCATTCTTGTTGAGGCCGATATGCGAAGGCGAGGTCAGAAGCTGGAACTTCTGCTCGGGCTTCAGCGCGTCCTGCTTGGCCAGCACCTGCGCGCCGACATCGTTGCCGACGACCATCAACTGCGTCTGGCCGGAGATGAAGGCCTGGATCACGGAATTGTAGTTGTCGAAGCGCTTGATGTCGGCCGACGCCGGTGCTGCCTCGGTGAGCGAGGTGTCCTCGAGCGTGCCACGATTGACGGCGATCGACTTGTCGGCGAGGTCTTCCTTGCCCTTGACCGCAAGTGCCGCCGGACCGATCACGGCGATGTAGTAGGGCGCATAGGCAGCGGCGAAATCGATGACCTGTTCGCGTTCCTTCGAGTAGCCGACGCTCATCAGGATGTCTACGCGCTTGTCGTTCAGATACGGGATGCGGTTCTGGCCGGTGACGGCGATGGGGTTGAGCTTCACCTTGAGCGTATCGGCAATGTATTGCGCGACATCCATGTCATAGCCCTTGAGGCTCATATCGGCGCTGGCCGAGGAGAAGGGCGGAAAGTCGGCGAAGACGCCTACATTGATGGTGCCGGCCTTGGTGATGTCCGCCAGCGCATCGGCGCTTGCGGCTTGTGTGGCGAGGCCGAAGCCGGCCGTGCCGAGCATCAGCACGGCGGCGATGGAGGCAAATGTCTTTCGGATTGTCATTGTCATTCCCCTGTCTGGAAGCTTTGTTTGTTGGGAGTCGACCGCCGGCTCCAGCGCGGCGGCCGCCTTTGCTTTCTGAACGTCAGGCTCCCTTGCCCGTGATTGCCGGGCTGAACACCATAAGGCTCAATATCTCGAACAGCACCTGTGCGGCGGCATGCGCCGTGTTGGTGGTGGCGTCGTATTGCGGCGCCACTTCGACAACGTCGCCGCCGACGATGTTGAGCCCCTTCAGGCCGCGCAGCAGTTCGAGCACTTCGCGCGTCGTCAGGCCGCCGACTTCCGGCGTGCCGGTGCCGGGCGCGAAGGCCGGATCGACGCTGTCGATGTCGAAGGAGACATAGGTCGGCCCGTCGCCGACTATTCTGCGCGCCTTCTCGATGATGGCCGGAATGCCGAGCCCGGTCACCTCCTCGGCATGCACCACGGTCATGCCGGACTCGTAGGTGAACTCCCACAGATATTCGGCCGAGCCGCGGATGCCGATCTGGATCGTGCGCGTCGGGTCGAGCACGCCGTCAAGCACCGCGTTGCGGAACGGGCCGCCATGGTGGAACTTGGTCATGTCGAACAGGCCACTGGTGTCGCAGTGGGCGTCGATATGGATCAACCCGACCGGAGCTTTCTTGCCGACGGCCTTCAGGATCGGATGGCTGATCGAATGGTCGCCGCCGATCGAAAGCGGGATGACGCCGGCATCGACGATCTGGTTGGTGCGGCGCTCGATATCCTCATGGCTGATCTCCAGCCGGTAGCGGCTGCGGAACGGCGTGTCGCCGATATCGGCCACCCGAAGTTCATGCGTCGGCGCGCATTCCAGCACGTGATTGTAGGGACCGATGCGCTCGATGGCGCGCAGCGCCCTTGGCCCGAAGCGGGAGCCTGGCCGGTTGGTGACGCCGAGATCCATCGGCACGCCGATCATGGCCACCTGCAAATCGCCGAAATCCGGATTGTCGGCCGATATTTCGCGGTAGGGCGCGGCGAGGAAGGTCGGGATGCCGGAATAGGGCGCCAGCCGCGTGCCGCTCTTGGAAAAGATCTTGTCGGCGACCTTGCGGAATTTCGGGTCGAACATCTCGCCGCCATGGCTTTCACCATATTTGCGACGCAACGCGTCGAGCTTGCCGCGATCGTATCCCATGTCCGCTCCTCCTGGGCTGATACAGTGCCGACGCGGGTGACGCCTGCGAACCGACCGTCATCCGGCCGGGCCGCTGTCCCGCTGGCTGCCTGCAGATTTCACGTCTTGATGCTGTTCCAGGCCAGTGTCTGGCAGCGGCATTGAAAAATCAATTGATATTGTTAGGGTGCTTTCTGTGAGAAAATCTCACAATAAAGTTGATACCCATGACCAAACGCCTGCCACCGCTTAATCCGCTGCGCGCCTTCGAGGCAACGGCCCGGCATGGCTCGCTGACCAAGGCGGCCAATGAGCTGAATGTCACGCATGGCGCCGTCAGCCATCAGATCAAGGCGCTTGAGCAGTCGCTCAGTGTCAAGCTGTTCGAGCGGGCCGGCCAGCGGGTCAAACTGACACCGCATGGCGCGGAGCTTCTGCCGGCAGTGTCGACCGCCTTCGACGGCATCGCAGCCGCCACCCAGCGCATGACAAGGCCGGCGAGCAGCGGCACACTTTCGGTCTCCTGCGTGCCGGCGCTTCTGTTGTTGTGGATGACACCGCGGCTCGGCAGTTTCATGGCGCAATATCCCGACATAAGGCTGACGCTTATTCCTTCCAACGATCCCAAGGATTTGCGGGCGCCCACCATCGATGTCTGCGTGCATTATGGCGACGGCAGCTGGACCGATTGCTGGATGCGCAAATGGTCGGGCCTCGAACTGTTTCCCGTGGTCAGCCCGACCTTGATCAACAACCGCCCGATCCGCAGCGTCAGGGACCTTGCCGACCATGTCTTCCTGCATGGCGACGACGGTCGCGAATGGTACACCTGGCTGGCGGCGGCCGATGCGCTGGACCTGGAGCGGGGTCGCCGCCATCACCTCGGCGATGCGCGTATGGCGACCGAGGCGGCGGTGCACGGCCATGGCGTGGCGTTGGGCGACTCCGTGACGGCAAGCGCGCTGCTGGCCAGGGGCATGCTGGTCGCGCCGTTCAGCCTGTCGGTGCCGGCGGTCGACGATTTCTATGTCGTCTGCCGCAACGAGATGCGGACGACGCCGATCGTGCAGGTGTTCATCGACTGGCTGTTCGCCGAGAAGGCCGGGGATGACGGGCGCGCCGACGCCCCGGTGGCCGGCCGCATCGTCAGCCGCCGCAAGCGTCCGGCGCTCAGGGTGATGGGCGGCAAATCCGCAAGCTGATGCCAGGCTGCGCGCCGCCGCGTGCAGGCAGCTCTTTTTGTCGGGCCAGCCTGAAAGCGGGCAGCGTTCTGGCCGATTCGATGCTATGAGGCCTGTCGCGATTGTGGATGGCAGGCAGCGAAGGCGGTGTTGAGACATGGCTAAGACCGATATTGCGCGGCGGGTCTACAACCACACCTGGAAGCTCGATCCGATCGTGCGCAGCCTGCTCGACACGGATTTCTACAAGCTTCTGATGCTGCAGATGATCTGGGGCATGTACCCCAAGGTCGACACCACCTTCTCGCTGATCAACCGCTCGACCTCGGTGCGCCTTGCCGATGAGATCGACGAGGGCGAACTGCGCGAACAGCTCGACCATGCCCGCACCTTGCGCTTCTCCAAGAAGGAGATGATCTGGCTCGGCGGTAACAATTTCTACGGCCGCAAGCAGATCTTCGAGCCGGAATTCCTCGCCTGGCTGGAAGGCTTCCGGCTGCCCGAATATGAGCTGTCGAAGCGCGACGGGCAGTATGAGCTGACCTTCAGCGGGCCGTGGATGTACACCACGCTGTGGGAAATCCCGGCGCTCGCCATCATCAATGAACTTCGATCGCGCGCGGCGATGCGGGCGTTCGGGCCTTTCGCGCTCGACGTGCTCTATGCCCGCGCCAAGTCCAAGATGTGGGCCAAGACCGAGCGGCTGAAGGCGCTGCCCGGCATCCGCATCTCGGACTTCGGCACGCGCCGGCGCCATTCCTTCCTGTGGCAGCGCTGGTGCGTCGAGGCGCTGAAGGAAGGCATCGGCGAAGCGTTCACCGGCACCTCCAACGTGCTTCTGGCCATGGACAACGACCTCGAAGCGCTCGGCACCAACGCACATGAGCTGCCGATGGTGTTCGCCGCGCTTGCCGACTCGGAAAAAGAGCTGAGGCAGTCGCCCTACAAGGTGCTGCAGGACTGGCAGCGTTACTATGGCGGCAATCTGCTGATCGTGCTGCCCGACGCTTTCGGCACCGCGTCGTTCCTGCGCGACGCGCCGGACTGGGTGGCCGACTGGACGGGCTTTCGCCCCGACAGCGCGCCACCGATCGAAGGCGGCGAAAAAATCCTGTCCTGGTGGCGCGACAAGGGCAAGGATCCCCGCCAGAAACTGCTGATCTTCTCCGACGGGCTCGAGGTCGAAACCATCGAGGAGACCTACCGCCATTTCAAGGGCAAGGTGCGCATGTCCTTCGGCTGGGGCACCAATCTGACCAATGATTTCGAAGGCTGCGCGCCAACGGAAACCAACAGGCTGGACGCGATATCGTTGGTCTGCAAGGTCACAGAGGCCAATGGCAAGCCGGCGGTCAAGCTTTCCGACAATCCGGCCAAGGCGACGGGTGATGTGAAAGAGATCGAGCGGTATCTCAGGATCTTTGGCGAGAAGGACCGCGTGGAGCAACTGGTCAAGGTGTGAGCGGTGATGGACGACCTTGCATCGCCGGCAAAGATGGAATCTCGGATAGCTTGAGTTCCCGCCCACCCCCCTCTGTCCTGCCGGACATCTCCCCCGCAAGGGGGGAGATTGGCCGCTTCAACCGGTCCGCCTTTTTCTCCGATGTTGAAAATTGGCGAAAGCCTGGGCGACATCCGATCTCCCCCCTTGCGGGGGAGATGCCCGGCAGGGCAGAGGGGGGTGTGAAGGATCGCGGCGGCGAAGGTTGTCGCCTCTTAAAGACAAGCTTCATCTGCTTATTTGCATCCCTCCCCACCCCCGCCTTCGCCCACGCCTCCGACCGTGGCCACGTCCTGCTCCTGCCGACCGGCTACTATCTGGTCGGCGGGGCTTTCGCCGTGGCCGTCAGCTTCCCCGTCCTGGCGCTGCTACCTGCGGATTCACTTGACCGTTTCTGGCGCCGGCGCCTGCCGTTGTTTGCCCTCAGAGACGCCACCCGCGCCGCCATCAGCCTGCTATCCTTCGCCGGCTTTGCAATTCTCATCGCCGCCGGCCTTTTCGGCAGCCGCGACCCACTTTCCAATCCTCTGCCACTGGTGATCTGGACCCTGTTGTGGGCCGGCCTCACGCTGTTGCAAGGCCTCTTCGGCGACCTCTGGTCATGGCTGAACCCCTGGTATGGACCATGGCGTCTCGCCTCGCGCCTGGTCGGGACCGGGGATCACGGAGCATGGCGCCTGCCCCGATGGGTCGGCTGCTGGCCGGCTGCCATCCTGTTCTTCGCCTTCGCCTGGTTCGAACTCATCGATCCCGCGCCCGACGATCCGGCACGGCTGGCTTTTGCCGCCGGCCTATATTGGCTGTTCTCTTTCCTCGCCATGCTGGCGTTCGGCTATCGCGGCTGGAGCCGCAGCGGTGAATTCCTGACGGTCTTCTTCTCGATGGTGGCGCGCTTTGCTATGGTCGAACGCAGCCAAGATGGCCGGCTTGGCCTGTGCTGGCCCGGCGCCAAGCTGCTGGCCGCGGAGCCCTTGCCGATCAGCGGCATCGCCTTCCTGCTGCTGGCCCTGTCGTCGGTGTCCTTCGACGGCCTGTCGAAGACCTTCTTCTGGCTCGGCCTGTTCGTTATCAATCCGCTCGAATTTCCCGGCCGCACCGCGGTCATCGGCAGCGGCACTTTCGGGCTCGTCCTGACATTCGTGCTGCTGGCGGCGGTGTTCCTGCTCGCCGTCTGGCTTGGCCAGCGTCTCGCCGGCAGCGTCCACACTCTCGGCAAGGCGGCTGGCCTGCTGGTGTGGTCGATCGTGCCGATCGCGCTCGCCTATCATGTCGCGCATTATCTGACGGCGCTGCTTGTCGACGGCCAATATACGCTTGCGGCACTTTCCGACCCGTTCGCGATGGGCTGGAACTTGTTCGGCACCGCCGACATGCAGATCGAGGCCGGCATCGTTGCCGGGGCGGACTCGGCGTGGTGGCTGTGGAATGTCCAGGCCTGCGCCATCATCCTTGGCCATGTGCTCGCCGTCCTCGTCGCCCACGGCTTCGCCTGGCGCCTGCATCCGCAGCCCTCCCGCGCGGCACTCAGCCAGTTCCCGCTTACCTTGCTGATGATCGCCTATACGGTGTTCGGCCTCTGGTTGCTTGCCACGCCGACGGTTGGATGAGAAAAGAGCGGCCTCGATATCGTTGGGGAAGCTCGCTTGCCACATCGAGGCTTTGATGATTTAGTTTGTACACATGCAATTTTTTGCGTCCTCTAAGCGAGGATGCCGAAGCCGCCTTATCGTTGGTCAAAACTGAAAACAGGGGAACGAACATGGCTGACAAGAACGGATTTTTCGACCTCTCCAAGACTGGCCTCACCCGCCGCACGGCGCTGAAGGGCCTGGCCGCGGGCGCCGGCCTCGCCGTCGCGCCGGGCTTCGTCCGCTATTCCCAGGCGCAGAGTTCCGCGCCGGTCAAGATCGGCTTCCAGTCGCACCGCACCGGCATCGGCGCCGCCTACGGCCGCTGGTATGAGAAGACGACGGCTGCCGCGGTGAAGGCGATCAACGCCGCCGGCGGCATCAATGGCCGCCAGGTCGAGGTGATCATCGAGGATGACGGCACCGACCCCGGCCGTGGCGCCGAGGTGGTCGGCAAGTTCGCCACCCAGCACAAGACCGACATCGTCTTCGGCACGCTGTTCTCGCATGTCGTCATCGGCTCGGCGCCCGCCGCCGGCGAAAACAAGATGCCCTATTTCGTCGTCAGCGAAGGCCATCACGTCGCCTCGACAAAGCTGAACCGCTATGTCTTCCAGCCCGGCATCACCGACGTGAAGAGCCAGATCCAGTCGATGGCGCCGTGGATCGCGGCCAATGTCGGCAAGAAGGTGACGCAGATCTTCCCCGATTTCGCCTTCGGCTACGACCATCGCGACTACCTGCCGCCGGCACTGAAGGCGCAAGGCGCCGAGGTCATCGCGCAGATCGCCATTCCGCCGACGGAATCGTCCTTCACCAAATACTTCCCGCAGATCCCGGCCGAGACCGAGGTGATCTACCACGTCATGGTCGGCCCGGCCGTGCTCACCTTCGTCAAGGAGCTCGGGGAGTTCTACGGCTCCAACCGGCCGCAACTGTTCGGCTTCATCGATTCGCTCGAGGCCACCGACATCAACAGCCCCGGCCTCGAATTCCTCGACGGCAGCCATTTCTGGGAAGGCTCGCCGCGCTATGCGCAGGCCGATGATTCCGAGGCGCAAAAGGCCTATCGCACCGCCGTCGGCATCGACGACGATGGTGCGGCCGTCGGCGACCCCAAGGACGTCTCCACCGCAGCCCACATGTTCGGCTGCTGGGAGACGCTCTACGTCGTCAAGAAGGCGATGGAAGATGCCGGCTACAAGGGACCGGAAGACCGCGCCAAGCTGGTCGAGGCGACCGAAGCCCTGACCGAATTCGCCGAAGGTGCCGAGCATCCGCAGGGGCCGAAAACCTTCAACGGCAAGATCCACCAGTGCTTCGGCATCCAGAACATCTCCAAGGTCGAAGGCGGCAAGCTCAAGGTCGTGCACAAGACCAAGATCGAAGACGGGCTTTACGAGGCCGAGGGGGATTACACGACGCAGGCGCTGTGAGGCTTAGCTTCAGCAGCGTGAGCGCCAAGGCACCCCCCTCTGTCCTGCCGGACATCTCCCCCGCATGGGGGGAGATCGGCAGTTCGTGCGGCGGCGCCCATCTGCGAGCGTTGATGGTTGGCGAAACCAGTGAGGACATCCAATCTCCCCCCTTGCGGGGGAGATGTCCGGCAGGACAGAGGGGGGTGCCTCGCGCATCCGCCGGTGCGTAGCCGATGCACTTCGGTCCCCACCTTCTCCTCGCCGCCCTCGAAGGCCTCGTCACATCCGCGGTGCTGGCGCTGACCGCGCTCGGGCTGTCCCTGGTGTTCGGCGTCATGCGGGTGGTCAATGTCGCGCATGGCGAGTTCTTCATGCTGGGCGCGGTGCTCGCCTGGGCGATCACCACGGCCATCGGCGGTCACCCTGTGCTCGGCTTCCTGGCGGCGCTGGTGATTGCGCCGCTGATCGTCGGCGCCATTGCGTTGGTCGCCGAACGGCTGGTGCTGCGCCGGCTCAATTACAATCCGGAAGCCACCATCGTCGCCACCATCGGCATGCTCTACATCATCCAGCAATTGGCGCTGACTTTTTACGGCCCGGAGGCGCGGCCGGTGGAGCCGCCGTTCAGCTACCGCATCCTTTTGCCTTGGTTCGGTTACTCCGGCTACAAACTGTCTGTTATCGCCGCTTCCGCGCTGCTGCTCACCGCGACATGGCTGGTGCTGACGCGCACCAGGATCGGCCTCGTCATGCGCGCCACGCAGTATGACAGCGAAACGGCGCAAGCCTTCGGCATCCCTGTCGGCCGTGTCTATGGCGGCGTCTTCGCGCTTGGGGCCATGCTGGCGGCCATTGCCGCGGTGCTGATCGTGCCGATCAGCCAGGCGCATTATCTGATGGGACAGGATCCGCTGCTGCTCTCCTTTATCGTCGTCATCATCGGCGGCCTCGGCTCGCTGCGCGGCACGGTCGTCGCCGCCGTGCTGATCGGCCTCTCCGACGGCATCATCTCGATGTTTTTCTCGCCGACTTTGGCCAAGATCATCGCAACGCTGCTGGTCGCCATGGTGCTGGTGTTCCGCCCGCAAGGCCTGTTCGGGACGGCATCGCGATGAGCGAAGCTTCGCCGGCAAAAGCCTATGCCCTGCATCTCGGCGTCATCGCGCTGCTCTTCGTGCTGAGCTTCCTGCTGCCGGAGTACTATCACGGACTGCTTGCCCGCATCATGGTGCTGGCGGTCTTTGCCATGGGCTACAACATGCTGTTCGGCTATGTCGGCCTGCTCAGCCTCGGCCACGCCATGTTCTTTGCCGCCGGTCTCTATGGCGCCGGCCTTGCTGTCATCCAGCTTGGCTGGGGCGTACCAGCGGCTTTCCTCAGCGGAATTGCCTGCGGCGCTGTGCTGGCGCTGGTGATCGGCCTGCTGGCGCTCCGCGCCTCGGGCGTCGCCTTCATGATCGTCACCATGATGTTCGCCCAGGTTTTTTATCTCCTCATTCTTTATTTCGCGACGTGGACTGGCGGCGACCAGGGCATGGTCGTCCCGCAGCCGGCGCGGGTGCTTAGCTTCGGCACGACATCGCTCGAACTCACCAATCCAACGGTGCGCTACTTGACAGCGCTCGGGCTGTTTTCGATCGTGCTTCTCGTCAAGTTGGCCATGGTCCGCTCCCGCTATGGCCGCGTGCTGGTCGCCATCCGCGAGAACGAGGAGCGGACGAAGATGCTGGGATACGACACTTTCTCCAACAAGCTCACCGCCGTCGTCATCTCCGGCACCATCTGCGCTGCCTCGGGCGCCGCCTACGCGCTGCTGTTCGGCTATGTCGGATCGAGTTTCGCTTCGGTGCAGTATTCGATCCTGCCGCTGCTGTGGGTGCTGCTGGGGGGTGCTGCCACAACGCTCGGGCCGCTGATCGGCACGCTGTTCATGTATTATGTCATCGATATCACCAGCGGCTACACCTCCGCCTATCTGCTGATAGTCGGCATCGCGCTCATCCTTTTGGTGCTTTTTTTCCCAAAGGGCATTCTGGGCAGCATCCGCCAGCGCTGGCTCGGGTGGCTGCCATGATGCCGCTTTTGACCACCAAGGGCCTGTCGCGCAACTTCGGCGGCCTGCGCGCCGTCGACAATGTCGATTTCGCGCTGATGCCCGGCGAAATCCGCGCCGTGATCGGCCCCAACGGGGCGGGGAAAACCACCTTCGTCAGCCTGGTCAGCGGCCGCATCCAGCCGTCTGCCGGCATGATCGTCTTCGACGGCGCCGACATCACCAATCTGCCTGCCTATGTCAGGGTCCGCAGGGGTATCGCCTACACCTTCCAGCTCACCAGCGTCTATGCCAACCTGTCCGTTTACGCCAACGTCGCGTTGCCCGTGCAGCTGACGCTGCGGCATGGCCATTCCAAGAGCGCGATACAGGCCGCTGTCATGACCGCGCTCGAACGCACCGGCCTGGCCGATCGTGCCCACATGCCGGCCGGCCAATTGTCCTACGGCCATCAGCGCCTGCTGGAAGTGGCGATGGGCCTGGCGCTGAAGCCGCGCCTGCTGATCCTCGACGAACCGACGCAAGGCCTGGCCGACTCTGAGATCGACAATTTCATCACGTTGGTGCGCGAGATCGCCAAAAATGCCACCGTGCTTCTGATCGAGCACAACATGCCCGTGGTCATGCAACTGGCCGACCGCATCACCGTCTTCAACGCCGGCAAGATCCTCGCCGAAGGCACGCCCGAAGCAATCCGCGGGAACGTGGCGGTGCAGGAAGCCTATCTAGGGACCGCCCCATGACCGAGACAAACAAGGCCGAGGCGACGTCTCAAGCACTCACCATCTCGGGGCTCGACTGCTTCTATGGCGAGGTCCAGGTGCTCTATGGCCTCGACCTGGTGCTGAACAAGGGCGAGGTGCTGTGCCTGTTCGGCCGCAACGGCGCCGGCAAGACGACGACGCTCAAAGCCATCATGGGGCTGGTTCCCTCGAGCGCCGGCTCGATCAGGCTCGACGGTCAGGAATTGACTCGGCTACCGGCACATGAAGTGCCCAAGGCCGGCGTCGCCTATGTGCCGCAGGGAAGGCGGCTGTTCGCCGAGATGACGGTGGCGGAAAACATCGAGATCGGCCTGATGGCGCGCGGCAAGGGCAAGGCGACGCGTGAAAATGTGCTCGACCTCTTTCCGCTGCTGCGCCAGCGGCTGCGGCAACGTTCAGGCACACTGTCCGGCGGCGAACAGCAGATGCTGGCGATGGCACGCGCACTCTGCCTCGAACCGCAAGTGCTGCTGCTCGACGAGCCGACGGAGGGCCTGATGCCGTCGATGATCGCCAAGATCCGCGAGACGGTGTCGAAGCTGCGCGACATGGGGGTCTCGACGATCCTGGTCGAACAGCGCGTCGATGCGGTGCTTTCGGTCGCCGACCGCGTTGCCTTCATCGAGAACGGCCGCAATCGCGAGACGGTCGATGTCGAGGAATTGCGTGCCGACCCGTCGGCGGTGCGCCGTTATGTCGGCGTGGGCTGATCAGCCGAAGAACAGAAAACCCGTTACCAAAAATGTCGGGATCAGCACCAGGCCCGACCATGCCATATAGCCGAAAAAGCCCGGCATCTTGACGCCGCGATGCCTGGCGATGGCGTAGACCATGAAGTTCGGCGCATTGCCGATATAGGTGTTGGCACCCATGAACACCGCGCCTGCGGAGATCGCCGCCAAAGTCGAGGCGAATTCCGTCATCAGGTGCCGGGGGTCGCCGCCGGCAAGCTCGAAGAACACCAGATAGGTCGGCGCATTGTCGAGGAAGGATGACAGCGCCCCTGTCAGCCAGAAATAGGCGAGGTCATTGGGCCCTCCCGAGGGCGAAGTGACGAGGGCGACCAACGGCGCCAGCGCGCCCTCATGGCCGGCCCTCAGGATAGCGACGACCGGCACGATGCAGATGAAGATGCCGGCAAACAATTTGGCCACCTCTGATATCGGACCCCAGTTGAAGCCGTTGGCTTCGCGGTATTCCTTGCGCGAAATGGCAAGTGAAACGAGGGCAAGCGCCAGGATGAGAGCGTCGCGCACCAGATTCTGCAGTTCCAGGCTGACCCCGAACACGGAGAAGCTGACGCCCGGCTTCCAGGCCGCCGACAGCAGGATGGCGCCGATCACGCCCGCCAGCAGCGGAAGGTTGGCCAGGCCGCGCAGACGCACCTTGGTATCCGGTGTCGGATCCTTGATCTTCGGCGCGCCAGCCTCGCGCCGGTGCAGGATGATGTCGATGCCCAGGAAGACGGCCAGCACGACGCCGCCGACGAACAGCGTTTCGCGCCAGAGGTTGGCGGTCGTCCAGAAGAAATCGACGCCTCTGAGGAAACCGACGAACAAAGGCGGGTCACCCAAAGGTGTCAGCGAGCCGCCGATGTTGGAGACGAGGAAGATGAAGAAGATGACAACATGGGCGTTGAACGGCCTGTTATCATTGGCGCGGATGATCGGCCGGATCAGGATCATCGAGGCACCGGTCGTGCCGATCACCGAGGCCAGCAGCGCGCCGACCAGCAGCAGGCCGGCATTCACCAGCGGCGTGCCGTGAATGTTGCCGGCAATGAGAATGCCGCCCGAAATGGTGAACAGCGCAAACAGCAGGATGATGAACGACATGTATTCGGTGAGCAACGCATGCAGCACCGCTTCGGTCGCTGTGGGGACACCGACGGCAACCGCCAGCGGCAGGACCACCAGAGCGCCCCAAAGGGCCGCGATCTTGCCGTAGTGATGCTCCCAGACATGAGGAAACAGCAGCGGACCGGTGGCGATCGACAACAGCAGCCCGGCAAAGGGCAGCGTCCACCACAGCGACATCGAAGCGCCGGGCAGGCCGTGTTCCTCCGCCGCGAAAGCTTGTGCCGGAAACAGCGTAGCGGCAATTATCGCAGCGCATGCAGCCAACAGGGGAATCGGATATGAAAAAGGCCCCCTCATCCGGCCGCTACGCGGCCATCTGCTCCCCGTTGGGGAGAAGAGACGAGCTTCGGCGCCGGCAGCCTCCTCTCCCCTAGGGGAGAGGTCGGATCGCCCCGAATTGCCCTTCGCAATTCGGCTGGCAATCCGGGTGAGGGGGACCTTCACCGAAGGCGACAATCCTGCCTTTAAACATCGGATCTCTACCTGTTGCCCCACGATCCGTTCAATCCGACAAAGGGTCTTCGAGCGTCACGCCGGCGTCGCGCATGCGCTGCAGCATGGCATGGAGCGAGCCGTTGAGATCGATGCCGCGGCAGGCATCGAGCCGCACTATGGTTTTAAAGCCCTGGCTAACGGCGTCCAGCGCCGAGAAGGCAACGCAGAAATCGGTCGCCAGCCCGACCAGGGTCAGCGTGTCGATGCCGCGCTCCCGGAGGTAGCCGGCAAGGCCGGTCTGTGTCGTGCGATCGTTTTCGAAGAAGGCCGAGTAGCTGTCGATATCAGGCCGGAATCCCTTGCGGATGACGAGTTCGGCCTTGGTCCAGGCGAGGCCGGAATGGAAATCGGAGCCCAAGCTGCCCTGGATGCAGTGGTCCGGCCACAGCGTCTGCTGGCCGTACGGCATCTCGATCATGGTGAAGGGATGCGCGCCCGGATGGCTCGAAGCAAAGCTGGAGTGACCGGCGGGATGCCAGTCCTGCGTCAGCACGACATGGTCGGTTCGCCGGATCAGGTCGTTGACCAGCGGCACGATCTCATCGCCGCCAGCAATCGCCAGCGCGCCGCCCGGACAAAAATCGTTCTGCAGGTCGATGACGACAAGCGCTTCGTCGGCCATGGGCTTTCCTCTTCCGTATGCAGGCTCCAGTGGAAAATGCCGCTGACGCGACCGGACGCAGAAACTTGACCAGATGGCCGGCGGCGTCAACCTCTCGCGACATAACAGACCGGACGCAGAAACTTGACCAGATGGCCGGCGGCGTCAACCTCTCGCGACATAACAAATGCGTGCCGGCCGGGTCGCTGCAAACTCCGGCTTTGACAAATCCTGCGGGCTTGATATCATTTGCATACGAATGAATTTCTCGGCTTGAACGCCGGAAATACCGGATTCGGAAAGTTCCTTTTCTGGAAGGCAAAGCGTGATCCGTTACGCGAAACCCACCTCGGTCGACGAAGCGCTCGCTTTGCTTGGCGAGGGCGCCTGGCGCATCCTTGCCGGCGGCACCGATTTCTATCCGGCACAGGGCAGCAAACCCTTCCGCGACAATGTTCTCGACATTAACGGCCTGGGTTCGCTGCGCGGCATTGCCGAGACGAGCGACCATTTCGTCATCGGCGCGCGCACGACCTGGACCGACATCGTCCGCCACCCCTTGCCGCCGGCCTTCGATGCCTTGAAACAGGCGGCGCGCGAGGTCGGCTCGGTGCAGATCCAGAACGTCGCCTCGGTCGCCGGCAATGTCTGCAACGCGTCGCCGGCCGCCGACGGTGTGCCTGCCCTGCTCGTCCTCGATGCCGAGGTCGAGCTGCGCTCGGTGGCAGCCACGCGGCACCTGCCGCTGCAGGACTTCATTCTCGGCAACCGCCGAACGGCTCTGCTGCCCGGTGAGATGGTCACGGCCATCCGCGTGCCGAGACCCACTGCTACGGGCATGTCGGCTTTCGTCAAGCTCGGCGCGCGCCGTTATCTCGTCATTTCCATTGCCATGGTGGCGGCACGTCTGGTCGTCGAAAACGGCCTTGTCCGGCAAGCGGCGGTCGCCGCCGGCTCCTGCTCGGTGGTGGCCAGGCGGCTGGCCGGCGTCGAAGCCGCGTTGTGCGGGCTGCCGGCGGATGGCGGACTTGCCTTTGCGGTCCTGTCCGCGCCGATGAGCGAACTGTCGCCGATCGCCGATGTGCGCGGCAGCGCCGAATACCGGCTCGATGCGGTGCGCGAGATTGTTGCCCGCGCCGTGCTCGCGGCTGTGGGCCGGACGACTTGCGAAGAGGTGGCGGCATGAGCCAAATTCAGCCTGACGCGCGTGAAGCCTTGCCCGATCCGAGCAGTGCCCAGCCAGGCTTCGGCGCTGCGCGCGCCGATATCGTCTTCGAGGTCAACGGCGCCGCCGTCTCGGTCAATGTGCCGCCGCTGCGCCGGCTGTCTCTGGTGCTGCGCGACGAACTGGGGCTGACCGGCACCAAGGTCGGCTGCGATGCCGGCGATTGCGGCGCCTGTACGGTGCTGGTCGACGGCGATCCCGTCTGCGCCTGCCTGATGCCGGCGGCTTCCGCTGCCGGCGCATCGGTGACGACAGTCGAAGGGCTTTCCAACGGCCGGCTGTCGGCGTTGCAGGCCTCTTTCCTCGCCTACGGCGCCGCGCAGTGCGGGATCTGCACGCCCGCCCTGTTGGTTGCGGCGACGGCGTTGCTGGAGAAGAAGGCGAGCCCCACCGAGGTCGAGGTACAGGACGCGCTCGGCGGAATTCTGTGCCGCTGCACCGGCTACCGGAAGATCATTGCCGCAGTGATGGATGCCTCCGTGCAGGCAGTAAGCCTGGATTTCCGCTTGCCTCCATCCGGCCACGCGATCGGCTCCTCGCCGATCCGACTCGACGGCGTGCCGAAGGTCACCGGGGCTGAGAAATTCGGCGGCGATTCCTTCCCCGCCGATGCGCTGGCCGTGCTGGTGGTCCGCTCGCCGCATTATCACGCCGCTTTCGCCTTCGGCGACCTCGACGGCTGGGCGAAACAGCATCCTGGCATCGCCGGGGTCTTCACCGCCGCCGACATTCCGGGAAAGAACTGTTTCGGCGCTATCGGCCCATTCGCCGACCAGCCGGCGCTGGCCGAAGGTTTTACTCGTCTTCGCGGCGAGGCGGTGGCGCTGGTCGCCGGCGAGCGCGAGGCGATCCTCGATCTCGACCTGTCGGATTTTCCTATCCGCTGGAGCGAACTGCCGCATTTTCTGCAACCCGCCGAAGCGCAGGCCGAAGGTGCGGCGCTGATCCATGAAAGTCGGCCGGCGAACCTGCTCACCTCCGGCCTGGTCGAACGCGGCGACCCCGAGACGGCGCTTGCCGGCGCTGCGTTCACCGTGTCCGGCGCCATCGACACCTCCTATGTCGAGCACGCCTATATCGAACCGGAAGCCGGCTATGCCTATCTGGACGGCGACACGCTGGTCGTCGTCGCCTGCACCCAGGCGCCCTATATGGACCGCGACGAGACGGCGAAGGTGCTCGGCCTTGCCGTCGACAAGGTGCGCATCGTGCCGACCGCGACCGGCGGCGGTTTCGGTTCCAAACTCGACGTTTCGTTGCAGCCGCTGATCGGCCTGGTGGCGCTGAAGACGGGGCGGCCGGCGGCACTCGCCTACACCCGCAACGAATCGATGATGTCGACCACCAAGCGCCATCCGGCCGGGATGAAAGCGACCATCGGCGCCGATGCCGACGGCCTTGTCACCGGCATGATCTTCGAAGGTGACTTCAACACCGGCGCCTATGCAAGCTGGGGCCCTACCGTGGCCAACCGCGTGCCGGTGCACGCCTCCGGACCCTACGCGACGCCGAATTACCGCGCCGAAGGCCGCGCCATTCACACGCATGGGCCAATTTCCGGTGCCTTCCGCGGCTTCGGCGTGCCGCAGGCGACGATCATGCAGGAGACGCTCTATGACGAGCTGGCCGGCAAGCTCGGCATGGACCGGCTCGACTTCCGCTTGAGGAACTGCCTTCGGAACGGTTCCGAAACGGTTACCGGGCAGCTTCTGGAGTCCGGCGTCGGCATTGCCGAATGCCTCGAATCGCTGCAGCCGCATTGGGTGCGCGCGACGGCTGATGCGGATGCATTCAACAGTGCCAACAGGGATAGAAAGCGCGGCGTTGGCGTCGCGTCCTGCTGGTATGGCTGCGGCAACACCTCGCTGCCCAACCCGTCGACAATCCGGGTCGGCATCGCGGCCGACGGCGCGGTCATCCTGCACCAGGGCGCCGTCGATATCGGCCAGGGTTCCAACACCGTCATCACCCAGATCTGCGCCGACGCTCTCGGCCTGCCGTTGGAGAAATTCCAACTGAAGAGCGCCGACACAGCCATCACTCCCGACGCCGGCAAGACCTCGGCCTCGCGCCAGACTTTCGTCACCGGCAAGGCAGCCGAAAAGGCCGGCCGCGCCTTGCGCGAAAAGATCCTGCGATTTGCCAATGTTTCCGAAAACGCAGCCCTGCAACTCGACGGCCCCGCGATCGTCATCCGCGAAGGCGAAGCCACGCGCCGCATCGATCTCGCGACATTGGATGTGGATACCGAAGGCTTCGTCTTCCGTGCTGAGGAGACCTACGATCCGCCGACACTGCCGCTCGATGCCAAAGGACAGGGCAAGCCCTATGCCGTTTACGGCTATGGCGCGCAGATCGCCGAACTGGAGGTCGACCTCAAGCTCGGCACGGTGAAGCTGCTGAAAATCACCGCCGCGCACGATGTCGGCAAGGCGATCAACCCGCTGCTGGCCGAGGGCCAGATCGAAGGCGGTATCGCGCAAGGCATCGGCATGGCGCTGATGGAAGAGTACATCCCCGGCCGCACCGAGAATCTGCACGACTATCTCATCCCGACCATTGGCGACGTGCCGCCGATCGAGACCATTCTCATTGAAGTTCCGGACCCGGAAGGACCCTTCGGTGCCAAGGGTTTGGGCGAGCATGTGCTGATCCCGACGGCACCGGCAATCCTCAATGCCATCCGCCACGCCACCGGCGTCCTGGTCACCAAGATACCGGCGACGCCGACGCGTATCCGCGCTGGCATCCGCGAAAAAGATGGCATCCGCGAAAAGGAGGCACGCCGATGAGCGAGCTTGCCGAACGCTTCGAAACCCATGATCCCGGCGAGAAGCTGGTGGCGGAGAAGATCCGCTGCGATGCCTGTCCGGTGATGTGCTACATCGCGGATGGGCGCACGGGCGCCTGCGACCGCTACGGCAATGTCGGCGGCAGGATCGTGCGGATGGACCCGCTGACGATCCTCGACCATGCGGCCGAGACCGGCGCGGCAATCGTGCCGTTCATTGCCGAAGGCGAGGCCTGGGACGGCGAACTGGTCAACACCGGCCGCCGCTTCGTCACGGCAATCGGCGCCGGCACCACCTATCCCGACTACAAGCCGGCCCCGTTCATCGTCAGCCAGGAAGTCGAAGGCGTCGATCTCGTGACCGTGGTCACCGAAGGCATTTTTTCGTATTGCGGCGTCAAGGTGAAGATCGACACCGACCGTCATATCGGACCCGAAACGGCTGTCGTGCGATCGCAAGGCGAAGCGATCGGCCATGTCACGACGGGAGAATATGGCTCGCAGATGCTGTCGCTGGGCGGTGTGCATCACCTGACCGGCGGCTCCAAGGCCGAGGGCCGCGCCACCTGCGACGCTCTGCTCAATCTGTGCAACCGCAAGCCGGTGGAACTGGCCATCGACGGCGGCGCCACCATAACAGTCGAAGCCGGCAAGGCGCCTGTCATCGACGGCAAGCAGGAACACCGCATGCGCGTCGGCTGCGGCTCGGCCACCATCGGCATGTTCGCCACGCAATGGCGCGGTCTGGTCGACGAGGTGGTGGTGGTCGACGACCACATCACCGGCGTCGTTTCCGAGCACCAGGCTGGCAAGGTGCTGGACTGGCAGGAAACGGGTATAAAAATAATCGGCCGTCGTTCGACGCCGGGCCGCTATTTCAAGGTCTCCGAACCCGGTCTCGGCTGGGGCGGCACCAGCATTTCCGACCCACTGTCGATCCTCGGCGAATGGAATGCCAAGAAAGGCGCGCGGCCGGGTCTGTCGCTGCTGATGGTGTCGACCACCGGCGAGCAGTTCGCCTATTACGAGCTCGATGACGAGCTGAAACCGGTGCAAAAACCTTTCCCCGAACGGCTGCAAAAGTCGGTCGGCCTGATCGAGGACAATTGCGAGCCGGCTTTGTGCACGGTGCTGTTCATCGGCGGTGCCGGCGGTTCGCTGCGGGCCGGCGTCACCGAAAACCCGGTCAATCTCACCCGCTCGGTTCAGGGCCTGAAGACCTATGTGACGGTCGGCGGCGCGCCGGTCTATGTTTGGCCGGGCGGCGGCATCACGCTGATGGTCGATGTCACACGAGTGCCGGAAGGCGCCTTCGGCTATGTGCCGACGCCGGCGCTGGTGGCCCCGATCGAGTTCACGCTGCGCCGCGACGACTATGTCAGGCTCGGCGGCTACGAGGCCGAGATACGCAGCGTCGAGGACATTGTCGCAAAAGGCGGTGAGTACCTGAATCCGCGCCGCGGCACCGGCGCCGAAGCCAACAATCCATGGCCGCCACTCGCGCAGCTACGTCGTGCCGGCCCGAACGGGGCCGGGTGATGCAAGGTCCGCAAGCCCATTGGCTGCAGGACGGCAGGCGGCTGCATCTCAACCACGGGCCGATCGACCTGATCGTCGAGGTTTTTGGTGAGGCGGATGAATGCCGCCGAGCCTATGAACAAGCCGTAGCGCGGTTCCAGACGATCCTGATGGAGCTGGTCGAGGAACTCCCCGAATTGCGGCTGCCGGCGTTTTTCCTGGCGCCGCGCACATTCGCCGGCCCGACGGCGCGCCGCATGGAGGCAGCCGTCATGCCCCTGGCGGAATGCTTCATAACACCGATGGCCGCCGTCGCGGGATCGGTAGCCGACGAAATGCTCGCCGCATTGCTTGAGGGTCGCAAGCTCGATCGCGCCTATGTCAACAACGGTGGCGACTGCGCAATCCATATCGGCAGGGGACAGTCGATGGGATTGGCGGTCGCCGGCACCGGCAACGGCATGGCCGACCGGATCACGATCCGCGCGGAAGATGGCGTTCGTGGCGTTGCCACCAGCGGCTGGCGCGGCCGCTCCTTCTCGCTTGGCATTGCCGACGCCGTCACCGTGCTCGCGCGGACCGGCGCCGAGGCCGATGCGGCGGCGACCCTCATTGCCAACGCAGTGGACCTGCCTGGCAATCCCGCCATCAGACGCATTTCCGCACATGAACTGTCGCCCGACAGCGATCTTGGCTCGCTGCTGGTGACCCAACACGTCGGCACGCTTGCACCTGGCGAAGTGACGCAGGCGCTGGACAATGGCCTTGCCGTCGCCGAAGATTTTCGCCGGCGCGGCCTCATTGCCGGATCGGCGTTGTTTCTTGGCGGTGAGGCCCGCATCAGTGGCTCGGTTGCGCTTGCCGCGCCCAACAAAAGTTCGAGGGAGGAGGTTGCCCATGCCTGAGTTTCCGATCCGCAAGATCGCGGTGCTGACCGAAGCGATTTTTCACGAGGGCGGGCCGGTGGCCAGGGTGCCGCGCCGCCGCGCCGCCGCCATGGCGCTCGTGAAAAACCCGTTCGCCGGGCGCTATGTCGAGGAGCTGCAGAGCGCCATGGACGATCTCAAGCCGCTCGGCCTGCTGCTCGTCGACCGGCTGATCGCGGCGCTCGGCGGCGACGTCAAGCAGATCGACGGCTACGGCAAGGGCGCCATTGTCGGCACGGCGGGTGAGCTGGAACACGGCGCGCTGTGGCATGTGCCCGGCGGCTACGCCATGCGCGAGCGGCTCGGCGACGCCAAGGCGATCGTGCCATCGGCGAAGAAGGTCGGCGCTTTCGGTTCGAAGCTCGACGTGCCGCTCGGCCACATCAACGCCGCCTATGTGCGCAGCCATTTCGACGCCATGGAAGTCGGCATGTCCGATGGTCCGCGCCCCGACGAGATCCTGTTCTGCCTCGCCATGACCTGCGGCCCGCGCATCCACGATCGCATGGGTGGTCTCGCGGCCGATGACATCAAAGCCTGGGATGGCTTGCGGTGAGCGGCGAGGACAATCTGCTCAAGCTGGTCGAGGTCGAGGCGCCGGACGACCAGGATTACCTCCTGCAGGAGCAGGTCGGCTTCATCCTGCGCAAGGCGCATCAGCGCCATGTCGCGATCTTTGCCGCGCATATCGGCGACCTGACGCCGCCGCAATTCGCGGCGTTGGCCAAGCTGCGTGACGTCGGCGAGACCTCGCAGAACCAGCTCGGCACGCTGATCGCGATGGATGCGGCGACGGTGAAGGGCGTCATCGACCGGCTGAAGGCGCGCGGCCTGGTCGAGCTTTCCAAGCACGAGGTCGACAAAAGACGGCTTCTGGTCAATCTGACCGCGGCAGGCCGCGATGCGATCGAGCGCCTGATCCCGCTGGCGCGCGAGATCACCCAGGAGACGCTGGCGCCGCTCTCCGCCAAGGAGATCGCCACCTTCATGAAGCTGCTGGTGAAGCTGGCTTAGACCGCCGGGCGCCAAAAAGGCACCCGGCAGGAAGCTTGGCTCAGAGGCCGTTGTCCTTCAGCACCTGGGCAGCGTTTTCCTTGGTGATCTTCTCGGTCGGCAGAGTGATGGTCTTTTCGACCTTCTCGCCGTTGAGGAACTTGATCGCCTGGCGCAGGCCTTCGGCGCCGGGAGTGACATAGGTGAAGGTGGCTGTCAGCTCGCCCTTGTTGACCATCTGCACGCCTTCGTTGGGCAGGCCGTCGATGCCGATGAACTTGATGTCCTTTTCGCGGCCGACATCCTTGGCGGCGAGATAGGCGCCATAGGCCATCGGATCGTTGTGGCCGTAAACGAGATCGATCTTCTCGTTGCTCTTCAGCGCGTTGGCCATCAGATTATAGGCCTGGTCCTGCTTCCAGTCGCCCGACTGCTGGTCGAGCAGATATTTGATGCCCGGCTCCTTGTCGGTGAATTCGTGGAAGCCGTCGTGGCGGTCATGCGCCGGCTGGGTGCCCATGCCGCCCCAGATCTCGACGACGTTGCCTGCAGCCTTGCCCTTGCCGCCAAGCAGTTCGACGGCATATTCGCCGGCCGCGCGACCGATCAGCGCGTTGTCGCCGCCGACGAACTGCGTGTAGTCCTTGGTGTCGACATTGCGGTCGAGCACGAAGACCGGGATCTTGGCGTCGATCGCCTGCTGCACGACGCCGGTCAAGCCGGCAGATTCCTTCGGCGACACCAACAGCGCATCGACCTCCTGGCGGATCAGGTTCTCGACATCGGCGACCTGCTTTTCGGTCTTGTCCTCGCCGTCGGTGATGATCAGTTCGACCTCGGGATGCTTGGCGGCTTCGGCCAGGATGTCCTTGTTGAACTGCGCGCGCCAGGGCTCGATGGTCGTCACCTGCGAGAAGCCGATCTTCCACTTCTTGTCCTGGGCGAAGGCATTGCCGGTGGTCAGAAGCGCGGTGGTGGTCAGCAGTGCCGCGGTCACGGCGGCAAGCTTCAGCATGTCACGTCGTTTCATTTTTTGTTTCCTCCGAGATTGAGAGACGGTGTCTCTTGCGACGGCCGCTTTGCCGCGGCCGTTTCCTTATGCGCCGATTGCCCGCCGGGCAGGCGCAGATAGGCCAGGAGATCACCGGCATTGCGCTCCTGCACGAGCACGGTGCCGATGATGATCATCCCCTTCAGCACCAGCTGAAGGTTCGAATTGATGTTGTGGAGCTGCAGGATGTTGGAGAGCAGGCCGAAGATCAGCACGCCGCAGAACGTGCCGGTGAGACTGCCGCGGCCGCCCATCAGGCTGGTGCCGCCGATGACCACGGCGGCTATGGCATCGAGCTCCAGCCCGGCGCCGGCATCCGGCTTGCCTTGCCGGTACTGCGCGACATAGAGCACGGCGGCGATGCCGGCGAGCAGCCCGGAGACAGCATAGGTAGCGATCTTGACGCGGCCGGCGGCGATGCCGGAGAGGCGCGCCGCCTCCTCGTTGCCGCCGATGGCGTAGACATAGCGGCCGAACGGCGTGAAGCGCAGCACCGCGCCATAGATCAGGATGGCGCCGAGGAAGAACAGGCCCGGCATCGGGATGATGCCGAACACCAGCGAGCGCAGGATCTCGAAATCGGCGGTCGCGTTGGAGCCGGTATAGACCGGCAGCACCGCATTGTTCTGGCCGGCGGTCAGCCGTGCGATGCCGAGCGCCGTCACCATCATCGCCAAGGTGACGATGAAGGGTTGCAGCCGCCCGGCAACGATGATGAAGCCGTTGAGCGCGCCGAACAGCAAGCCGACGCATGGCGCCACCAGCAGCACGCCGAGCACGCCGAATTTCGGCTCGATCTGCGGCAGCAGAAACCACAGCGACAGGCAGCACAGGACCACGCCGACGACGGCGGGCGTGACCACCCCACGAATCCCGTCCAGCCTGATCTCGCGGAGGAGATCGGCGCCGGCGCGGGATTTTGCCAGGTTCTGGAAGATGAAACGGGTGACGACGAAACCGAGGCAAAGCGCCACCAAAGCGACGGTCGGCACGCCCAGCACGACGCCTGGTGTCACGCCTGGAACCGTCAGCAGCATGGCGCAGACCACCGAGCAGATAGCCATCAGCGAGCCGACGGAGAGATCGATGCCGCCGGTGATGATCACAGCCGTCATGCCGGTGGCGATCAGGCCGGTGGTCGACACCTGGCGCAGCACATCGAGCAGATTGCCGTAGGAGAGGAAGATGTTGTTGCCCTTCGAGCTCATCGGCGAGCCGAGCACGCCGATCAGGAAGATGGCGATCAGGCCCCAATAGAGCTTGGTTCGGGACAGGAGTTTCAGGGCAGTCATGCGGCTGGTCTCGATATGGTCCGGCGCGGGGCGGCGAGGCGCATGATGGCCTCCTCACTGGCCGCGTCGCGGGAAAGAATGCCTGTCTGGCGGCCATCGGCCATCACCAGGATGCGGTCGGAGAGGTGCAGCAGCTCCGGCAGTTCGGAGCTGATGACGGCGATGGCGAGGCCGTCGCGCGCCAGCCTGAAGATCAGGTCGTAGATCTCGCGCTTGGCGCCGACATCGATGCCGCGCGTCGGCTCGTCGAGCAGCAGCACCCTTGGCCTGGTTGCCAGCCACTTGCCGATGACGACCTTCTGCTGGTTGCCGCCCGACAACGTACCGGCGGGCTGATCGATGTCCCGGCAGCGGATGCCGAGGGCCTCGACCGCCTGCCGCGCCAGCCCCTGCTCGCCGGCCAGCGAGCGGATGCCGAAGCGGGCCAGCGAGCCGACCAGCGGCAGCGCGACATTGTCCGCGATCGAAGCCTGCAGATGCAACCCTTGCGTCTTGCGATCCTCGGTCACCAGCGCGATGCCCAGCCGCCTTGCATCGCGCGGCGAACGGATATCCATGCGCTGGCCGTCGATACGGATTTCGCCGCCGGTGCGGCCATCGCTCGAACCGAAGATCGCTTCCAGGATCTCGGTGCGGCCCGAACCCAGCAGCCCGCCAATGCCAAGGATTTCTCCAGCGGCAAGATCGAAGCCGACGCCGTCGATCACCGTGCGCCAGCCATGCGCATCGGGCTTCGACAGCGACAGGTTTTCGACCGAAAGCACGGTCATGCCAGTGGTGTTGCGCTCTTCCTGGGAGGAAGCAAGCAGGTTGCGGCCGACCATCGCCGAAATGATCGCATCTTCGTCGAGCCTGGCCATCGGCTCGGTCAGCACATGGCGTCCGTCGCGAAACACGGTGACGCGACCGGCCAGATGCACGACCTCGTCGATGCGGTGCGAGATGTAGACGATGGCGACTCCGCTGTCGGCAAGCTGGCGGATGATGCGGAACAGCCGCTGGCATTCGGCCGGCGACAGCGCCGAGGTCGGCTCGTCCATGATCAGGATGCGCGCCGACATCGACAGCGCCTTGGCGATCTCGACCAGTTGCTGCTCGCCGACACGCAAGGCGCCGACGCGGGCTTGCGGATCGAGTTCGATGCCGAGCCGCTGCAACAAAGCACCCGCCGCGCGGCTGCTTGCCTTGCGGTCGACGATCAGCCCTGCGATCAGCTTCTCGCGGCCGAGGAAGATGTTGTCGGCGACGCTGAGTTCGGGCACCAGGTTGAGTTCCTGATGAATGATGGCGATGCCGGCATCCTCGGCATCGCGCACTCCGGCGAAGCTGACGGGGCGGCCATCGACGCTGACCGTGCCTTCATAGCCGGTATAGACGCCGGAGAGGATTTTCATCAGCGTCGACTTGCCGGCGCCGTTCTCGCCCATCAAGGCATGAACCTCGCCGCGACGCAGCTCAAAGCCTACATCGACAAGCGCGGCGATGCCGCCGAAGCTCTTGGAAATGCGCTCGGCACTCAGAACGGTGTCCGACCGATCAGCCGCACCGTGCTGCGGGGAAAGGGAATTGCTCTCTTGCATGACAATGGCGGCCTCCCTTCCGTCGTCGTCAATTTCCCGCAAACGCTAATCTAAACGTTTCGATCATGTCAAGCCGATATAAGGTGCCGGGCGTTTGATGCAATTCGATTCTTGCTTAAAAGGACAGGATTCCGTACGTATTGGCCAGCAAGGGGTGGCGAAACGTTTCGAAAATGACAGCGTCAGGGCAAAAAAGACACCGCAAATCCACCGCGCCCACCATGCTTCATGTGGCTGAAGCGGCGCGTGTTTCTGTCGCCACCGTTTCGGCGCTGATCAATGGCACGGCGACGGTCAGCCCGGAGCTTAGCCAGCGCATCGAGCAGGCGATCCGCGATATCGGCTACAAGCGCAACGCGATCGCCCGCAGCCTGAAGATGGGCACGACCCGCACCATCGGACTGACCGTGCCGCACATCACCAACCCGTTCTTCACCGATGTCGTCTCGGTCATCCAGCAGGCCTTCGACCGGGCCGGCTATGCCGTCATGCTGTGCTGCACGGACGAGGATTTGAACACCCAGGACGACCAGATCAGGCTGCTGCTCGACCGCATGGTCGACGGGCTGATCGTGGCGCGCGTCGGCGACGGCGCGATCCTCAAGCGGATCGTCGACGACGCCAACGTGCCGGTCGTGCTGCTCGATCGTATCTGCAAAGGCGTCGACACCGATGCCGTGGTGCTGGACAACCAGCGCGCGGTGTTCGACGCCATCACCTATCTGATCAATCTCGGCCACCGGCGCATCGGTTACATCACCGGCACCTCGGACATCTCGCCGATGCATGACCGCATGGCGGGATATCGCGAGGCGCTTCACGCCGCCGGCCTGCCGATCGCCGAAGAACTGATCCGCTTCGGCAATTTCCATGAGATCGACGGCTATAACGAAACCATGCAGATGCTTTCCTCGCATGATCGGCCAAGTGCTATCTTCTCGGCCAACAACCCGATGGTGATCGGCACCATGAAGGCGATCCGCGACATCGGCCTGTCCTGCCCGGAAGACATTTCGGTCGCCTGCTTCGACGACTTTCCATGGTCCGACGTGTTCCAGCCGCAGTTGACCACGGTGGCCCAGCCGGTGCAGGCGATCGGAGAACAGGCGGCCAATCTGCTTCTCGACCGTCTCGCCGGCAACAGGGACGCGCCGCCGCGCAAGCTTTTGCTCAAGGGCCGGCTGATGATCCGCAATTCATGCCGTCCGCTCGGCGCGATTGCGCAGAGCGTGAGCGCGTAGCCTTCCCCCGGCGTAAGTCGTACCAGGATTTGTCAGGCCGCCTGCGACAAGGATTTGTGCGCCTCGGCCAGGATCTCGAACGATCGCACCCGCGCCGCATGATCAAAAATCTGCGCGGTGACCATCAGTTCGTCGGCGCCGGTGCGGCGCACGAAGGCATCGATGCCTTGCCGCACCGTTTCCGGGGAGCCTACGACGGCGCAGGACAATGCCTGGCCGAGCATTGTCTTTGCCATCGGATCGAGATCGCGGTCATAGTTCTCGACAGGTGGCGGCAGCCGGCCGGCCCGACCGGTGCGCAGATTGACGAAAGCCTGTTGCAGCGAGGTGAACAACAAACGGGCCTCCGCATCGGTGGGCGCGGCGAAGACATTGAGGCCGAGCATGACATGCGGCTTGTCGAGCTGCTCGGACGGCTGGAAGCGCGAGCGGTAGACATCCAGCGCGTGATCCAGCTCCGCCGGCGCGAAATGCGAAGCGAAGGCGTAGGGCAGGCCGAGCATGGCGGCGAGCTGCGCGCCGTAGAGGCTGGAGCCAAGAATCCAGACCGGCACGTCCTGGCCTTCGCCGGGCACGGCGCGGATACGCTGGCCTTCCTCAGCCGGCTGGAAATAGCCCATCAGCTCGACGACATCCTGAGGGAAATTGTCGACCCCGGCCTCGAGATTGCGGCGCAAGGCACGGGCGGTGCCCATGTCGGTGCCGGGCGCCCGGCCGATGCCGAGATCGATGCGGCCCGGATGCAAGGCGGCCAGCGTGCCGAACTGCTCGGCAATCACAAGCGGCGAATGGTTGGGCAGCATGATACCGCCGGCGCCGACGCGAATGGTCTTGGTGCCGCCGGCGACATGGGCAATGACGACGGCTGTGGCCGCGCTGGCGATACCCGGCATGTTGTGATGCTCGGCCAGCCAGAAACGCTTGTAGCCCAGGCGCTCGGCATGGCGGGCAAGATCGAGCGAGTTGGCCAGCGACTGCGAGGCATCGCTGCCTTCGACGATCGGCGACAGGTCGAGAACGGAAAGAGCGGTCATGGGTGGGATCCTGTGTCAGGACCGCATGTAGGAAGCATCCGGCGGCGCCGCAAATTCAAAAATATTGATCAGCCTTTGACAGCTTCGGGGTCGGCGATGTCGTCCTCCTCGACGACAATCGCGTGCTGCGCGGAGAGAAAATTGCCGACATGGCTGAGCCCGTCGAAATGATCGCAGAATACCTTGATGACGACCAGCAGCGGCACCGCCATCAGGGCGCCGACGAAGCCCCACAGCCATGACCAGAAGGCGATGGCGATCAAGATCGCCACGGCGTTGATCTCCAGGCGCCGGCCGACCACCATCGGCGTCACGAACTGGCCTTCGACGATGTCGCACAAGATCACGAAGGCCGGCGCCAGAAGCGCGTAGAAGATGGTATCGAAGCTGATCAACGCCATGACCGTGACAAGCGCAATGGTGATCAGCGCTCCGACATAGGGCAAGAAGTTGAGCAACGCCGCGGCGGCTCCCCAGACCAGCGGATTGGGCATGCCAAGCGCCCACAGACCGAGAGCGATGACTGTGCCAAGGCCGGCATTGATGATGGTGACGGTGAGCAGATAGTGCGAGATTTCGCGCTCGACGTCATAGACGACGCGCAGCGCCCGTTTCTTTTCGCTGAGGCGGGCGAAGGACTGGATGATCTTTTCATAAAACATCGTGCCGGAGGCGAGCAGGAACAGCGACAGCACGAAGATGATGGTCAGGCCTGTTCCCGCCGACAGGATGTTGCTGGCGGCCGCCGACAGGATGCCGGACTGCGCCACCGCCACCCTCTGAATGCCCGGCTCCTGCGAAGTCTGGGTCAGCTGTTCGATCTGATGCGAAATCTGCATGATCTTCTCGAGCGGGCGGCGCAATTGTGCCAGCCGTTCGGCAAGTTGCTGGCCTATCGAAGAGGTGTTGTTGATGAGGTCGATGATCGGTCCGCTGAGCAGGTAGCCTACGCTGGCAAAGATGCAGATCGACACCAGCACCAGAAGGGTCGCCGAAATCACTTCGGAGATGCCGTGCCTGCGCAGGAGCCTAACGATCGGCGTCAGCGTCAGCGCCAGCAGGAAAGCCAGAATGACCGGCATGAAGAAAGCGCGAGCGAAGTAGAGCGCATAGATGGCCATGAACAGGAAAATGCCGACGAGCAGCGAACGCATCAGATGCGTGTCGGCGCGGGCCGCAACGCGCGAATCCGATTCGTCGGCGACGGCGTGAGCCAAGGCAGCGGGTTCGGTTTTCATGCTCACCCTCGAGCCGGCGCCCTCGGCGATCGGCTATTGCCTGCATGAACGCAGAGTTATGGGCGCAGGTTCCATGAGCCGGCTTCCGGAATGAGGCCGCTCGCACCGGACTCCGGGTCAGGCGACCGGCGCTGCCGGTGCCGGCTCAGCTGTTTCCTTGCGTACGATTGGCGCCACCCTGGTGCCGTAGAGTTCGATCGCCTTCATGATCTTGGCATGCGGCATGGTGCCGATCGCCATTTGCAGCAGGAAGCGGTCGTTTTTGAAGATCCTGTGCTGGGCGACGATCTTTTCGGCGACCTGCTCGGGACTGCCGACGAACAAGGCACCGTTCGGGCCACGCGACTGGTCGAAATGCGCTTGGGATGTCGGACCCCAGCCGCGCTCGCGGCCGATGCGGTTCATGACTTCCGCCTGCGGGCCGTAAAAATCGTCGGCCGCCTGCTCGGTCGTCTCGGCGATGAAGCCGTGCACGTTGATGCTGGTGGCGAGGCCCGCGGGATCACTGCCGGCGCGCTTGGCGGCTTCGCGGTAGAGATCGAACAGCGGCGCGAAACGCGCCGGCTCGCCGCCAATGATGGCGAGCGCCAGCGGCAGGCCGAGCGCGCCAGCGCGGGCGGCAGACTGCGGCGTGCCGCCAATGGCGATCCAGACCGGCAGCCTGTCCTGGAAGGGCCGGGGATAAACGCCGCGATCGTTGATCGGCGCGCGCAGATTGCCCGACCAGGTGACCTTCACGCTGTCGCGGATGGCAAGCAGCAGATCGAGCTTTTCGGCGAACAGCTCGTCATAGTCCTCGAGGTTGTAACCGAACAGCGGGAAGGATTCGATGAACGAGCCACGCCCGGCCATGATCTCGGCGCGGCCGCCCGACAGAAGATCGAGCGTGGCGAATTGCTGGAAAACGCGTACCGGGTCGTCGGAGGACAGAACGGTGACCGCGCTGGTCAGCTTGATGCGCGTCGAACGCTCGGCCGCCGCGGCCAAGGCCACGACCGGTGCGGAGGCGGCATAGTCGGGCCGGTGATGCTCGCCGAGGCCGAAGACGTCGAGACCGACCTGATCGGCCAGCTCGACCTCCTCGATCAGGTTGCGCAGCCGCTCATGCGGGCCGATTGCGCCGGGGCCCGGCTGCGGGCTGACGTCGGCGAAGGTGTAGAGACCGAGTTCCATCTAATGTCATCCTGATGTTGGAATTTGCCGCTAGACGTAGCCATCCGCCAACCTCGCTGCCAGAGGGGCGACGGTGAACAGTGCATGTCGTTTTCGACTCTATCTCTTCGTCGCAATTCCCAAGGGAAAGCGCTGCGCGCTTTTCCCGGGAAAACCGCTTCACACTTCTCCTGGAATTGCTCCAAAGGCGTCTCCCGGCTGCAACAGCCGACAATTTCATGGCTGCCATGCCGTTTTGGCGCTTGAACTCTCGGTTTTCGCGCGTATGTAAGCGTCGCGAATTGACTTCAGGGAAGTGGACTTGGCTATCTACAGGGAAAAAGACGTTTTCGAGCGGCGCAACGCCGCAAACGAGGCAAAGAAGGCGCTCCTCGAGCGCTTCAAGGCAAAGCCGGCGGCGGATGATCCCGCAGTGCTGGCGCGGCAGGCTGAACGCAAGGCTATCCTTGCGGCTCGCGAAATCCGCGAGGCCGAAAAGGCCCGGCTGAAGCAGGAGAAGCTGGCACGCGAAGCGGTTGAGAAGGCCGAGCGCGAGGCAGCAGCCGAAGCGGCACGTATCGCCGCCGAGGAAGCTGCACAGGCTGAGGCCAAGATTCGGGAATCCGAAGAGAACGAGCGCATCGCCCGTTTTCTGGCCGATGAAGCCGAGCGCAAGGCCAAGCGTGACGCGCGTTATGCGGCACGCAAGCAGCGCACCGGCAGGACGCCGCCGGGCTTCTCGGCCCGCTAGCCTCCAGGCTACGAAGCAATCGGCTTCGAGAATCAGGGTCGCCTCGCAGCGGCCCTGATTGTGTTTGTCCCATGCATGTCGCCCATAAGTGGTCCCGGTTTTGGGAGGACGACATGCATAAAACAAGAAGCGCTATCGGTCAGGCGGCGAACTTCAATCCCATGATGCCGCAGACAATGAGCGCAATGCAGGCCAGCCTGATCGCGGTGGCTGGTTCGCCGAGCAGCCAGATGCCGAGCAGTGCCGTACCGACGGTGCCGATGCCGGTCCACACCGCATAGGCGGTGCCGACGGGCAGCGCCTTCAGCGCCAGGCCGAGCAGAGTGAGGCTGACGACCATCGAGGCAACGGTCAGCACGGTCGGCACCAGCTTCGAGAAGCCATCGGTGTATTTGAGGCCGATTGCCCAGCCGATCTCGAACAGGCCGGCGAAAAAGAGAAGAATCCACGACATCGACAACGCTCCATCAGAGCATCGGGCCGAAAAGCGATTTTCGGCGTCCGACGATCAGTCAAACAATGGCGGGTCGTCCCGTCCGGATTTTGGGGAAGCGCGAGGTCGTCCCCGCCACGCCAAGATAGGAATTTCGAGCGCTCGATCAACAACGACCGGCAACAGCGCTGCCGGTCGCAATCCCATTTCGAAGCAAATCGGCCGGACTTACTTGTCCTTGAGCTTCATCGCCTTCACCGGCGGCGCCTTCAGGGCCGGAGCCGGGGCGGGCTTCTTGGCGTCCTTCTTCGGCTTGCGGGCTTCCTTGCCTGCCTTCATCGCACCTTTAGCCATGATTCGTTCCTCCTGATGTGGGAAGCGAAGTGAAACAAGAGAACCGCCGGACTGCAAGGGGTTAGCGACTGCTGCCGCCGTCAGCGGCTCGCTTTCAACCGGTTTCTAATTTGCTCGTAAACCATGGCGGTCCATGCCATGGTTGTCTTCGCACTGCAGCATCAACCCGTGCCTCCGCCCGGTGATCGTCAGGCAGGCCGTCAGGACGACAATGCGAATTCACATCGGCTGCGAGATGAGCTTCGACTTTCCGCAGGAAACGCCGCTCATCGCAATGCTGAATGTCCACTATTCGCGTGCCTCCGATCTCGAGCGGCCGGATTTCCTGATCTCCAACCCGCCGGTGCCGATCGAAAGCTATCGCGACAGTTTCGGCAACTGGTGCAACCGGTTCGTCGCGCCACCCGGGCGTTTCACCTTCGGCACCGACGCGGTGATCCGCGATCCCGGCACTTTCGAGATGGGCGACCTGATGGCCTGGCAGCACGAGGTGCGCGATCTGCCGGCGGACACGCTGCTGTTTCTGCTGCCCAGCCGTTTTTGCGAAAGCGACCTTCTGGCTGATGAAGCGTGGCGGCTGTTCGGCAACACGCCGCTGGGCATTCCGCGCGTGCAGGCGGTCTGCGACTTCGTCCACAATCACATCGTCTTCAACTACGGCAATGCTCGGCCGACACGCACCGCCGCGGAAGCCTATCGCGAACAGAGCGGCGTGTGCCGCGACTATGCGCATCTCGCGGTCACCTTCTGCCGGGCACTCAACATCCCGACGCGCTATTGCACCGGCTACATCAGCGACATCGGTATGCCGAAACCATGGGCGAGCATGGATTTCTGCGCCTGGATGGAAGTCTATCTCGGCGGCCGCTGGCATGTCTTCGACCCGCGCAACAATGCACCGCGCATCGGCCGCATCCTGATCGCCTCCGGCCGCGACGCCGCCGACGTTCCGTTGACCCATATATTCGGGCCGGGAACGCTTGCCGGCTTCAAGGTGTGGACCAGCGAGATCATCGAGTAGTCGTTCTGCCTACCAGTCTCTAACGACAGACCTCTTTAACGACCGCCGTTTTTGAACGAGCCAGCGGTTCACACGTTGTGGTGGCTGTGGAGCTTCTTCCATCTGACCATTAGACTGGGTGTGCATCGAATGGGGACAGCACCATGGCCGGGCACGGCGGCTCAAAAAAGGTGATCTACGCGGCGCTCGCCGGCAATTTCGCCATCGCGCTGACCAAGTTCGCCGCCGCCGCCTTTACCGGCAGTTCGGCGATGCTGTCGGAGGGCGTGCATTCGCTGGTCGATACCGGCAATGGCGGCCTGCTGCTCTACGGCATGCACCGTGCCGCCCGCCCGGCCGACCGGACGCATCCCCTCGGTCACGGCCGGGAACTCTACTTCTGGAGCTTCATCGTCGCGCTCCTCGTCTTCGCGCTGGGCGCCGGCGTGTCGTTCTACGAAGGCGTGATCCATATGATGGCGCCGGAGCCGGTCGCCAACGCCGAGGTGACCTACATCGTGCTCGGCCTTTCCTTCCTGTTCGAAGGCAGTTCGTGGTGGGTGGCGCTGAAAGAGTTCCGCCAGCAGAAGGGCAAGCAGGGCTGGCTGCGGGCGGTGCAGTCGAGCAAGGACCCGAGCGTCTACACCGTGCTGTTCGAGGACAGCGCAGCACTTCTCGGCCTGATCGTCGCGTTCGCCGGCATCCTGGCGGCGGAAGTTCTGGGGATGCCGGAACTCGACGGCGCCGCCTCCATCGGCATTGGGCTGATCCTGGGCGCGACGGCAATCTTCCTGGCCCGCGAAAGCAAGGGCCTGCTGATCGGCGAGCCGGCCTCTCTCGAGGTGCAGATGAAGGTGCTGGCGATCGCCCAGCAGGATCCGGCGGTGCAGCGGGCGAACGGCGTCCTGACCGTCCATATGGGGCCGGCAGAGATCGTCGCCGGCCTGAGCATCGAGTTCGAGGACCATTTGACGGCGCCCGAGATCGAAGCTTGCGTCGAGCGCCTGGAGGCGCAGCTGAAGAATGAGATGCCGGAGATCACACGGCTGTTCGTCAAGCCGCAGACGTCAGGCACCTGGGAGCAGCGGCGCAGGCTGATCGAGAACGCATCCGATCCGGCTCTGGACTAGCGCTGCGCCATTGCCTCACGGTCTTCCCCCGCTAGGATTAAAGGGACTTTGGAGGAGCGAAGATGAAAATCGACGGCGGCTGCCATTGTGGCGCCATCACCTACGAGGCGGAGGTCGACCCGGAGAACACCGGAATCTGCCACTGCACCGATTGCCAACAACTGACCGGAACGGCTTTTCGCGTGACCGTGGGCGCGCCGGAAGGCCACTACCGGATCACCAAGGGTGCGCCAAAGGTCTATATCAAGACAGGATCGAGCGGCGACAAGCGCGCGCAGGGCTTTTGCGGCGAGTGCGGCTCGCATCTCTACGCGACATCGGTTGGCGACGGGCCGAAGGTTTATGGCATCCGGGTCGGCACGGCGCGGCAACGTGAACAGCTGGTCCCGAGACGGCAAAGCTGGCACCGCTCGGCGCTGCCCTGGTTGCCGGAATTCCCGGGTATGACGACCAAGGAAGAGCAGTAGGGCGGATCCGGCGCTGCTGCTCAGTCGTCGCCTTCGACGACCCTCAGCCTGAGCTGCCCGGTTTTCGAATCGGCAACGCGCGCGCCAGTATCGACTTTCGCGGCGGGAGCCCGTGACGCTGCGTCCGCGGCGGCATCGCCGTCGGGCTGCGCGCCGAACTCCAGCGCTTCGATCTTCTGGCCGCGCTTGGTGACCTTCGACGTCGAAACCAGGATGTCGTCGATGTCCTTGGCCGACTGGCCGAAATGGACCTGCAGCTTGCGCACCCGCTCATCGACACGCGCGACATCCTCCATCAGCCGAATGACCTCGCCCTGGATCAGATGCGCCTGTTCGCGCATGCGGGCATCCTTGAGGATCGCCTGGATGACCTGGATCGACAGCATCAGCAGCGACGGCGAGACGATGACAATTCGGGCACGGTGCGCCTTATGGACGATCGCCTCGAAATTCTCGTGGATCTCGGCGAACACCGATTCCGACGGCACGAACATGAAGGCCGTGTCCTGCGTCTCGCCCTGGATCAGGTATTTTTCCGAGATATCGCGGACATGGATCTCGATGTCGCGGCGGAAGGCCTGCGAGGCGGCCTTCTGCAGGTCGGCGCCGTCGGCGGCGCGGATGGCATTCCAGGCCTCGAGCGGAAACTTGGCGTCGATGGCCAGCGACGGCGCGCCGTTCGGCATCTTCACCAGGCAGTCGGGACGGCTGCCGTTCGACAGCGTCGCCTGGAATTCATAGGCGCCATGCGGCAGGCCGTCGGCAACGATCGCCTCCATGCGCGACTGGCCGAAAGCACCGCGCGTCTGCTTGTTGGAGAGGATCGCCTGCAGCTGCACGACCTGGCCGGCGAGCGATTGGATGTTGCCCTGCGCGACATCGATGATAGCCAGCCGCTCCTGCAACTTGGCCAGGCTCTCATGCGTGGATTTCGTCTGCTCGGTCATGGTCTGGCCGAGCCGGCCGGTCATGGCGTCCAGGCGCTGGCCGATCGATTGCGTCAGCTCCGCCTGCCGTGCGCCGAACACTTCCGCAATGGCGCCCATGCGACCCTGCATTTCGGCCTGGCTTTGCAGAATTCCGGCCATCCGCGCCTCGGCATCGCGGGCATGATCGGCGGCTTCCGCAGCCGCCACGGCGCGCGCCTTCGCCGACCGCCACAGCGCAACGACCAGCGCCACGAACAGGGCCAGAAACAGCAAAGCGCCGAAGGCCAGCGCATGGCCGAGCGTGATGGTTGTGGCGCCAAGCCGGGCGACAGGCTCCGAAAGGATGGTGCTCAAATCATTCATGTGGACAGCATAGACGATTCGCCGCGATAGCACAGATCAAAACGTGAACGAGCCTCATGCCAACCGGTTGACGCTTTTCGCTGGAGGTCTTACGTGGAACGCCATGCCGATCAAGCCGCTCATCATCCTTCCCGACCCCATCCTGCGCCAGGTTTCCCAACCGGTGGAGCGTGTCGACGCGCCCCTGCGCAAATTAGCCGACGACATGCTGGCGACCATGTATGACGCACCGGGCATCGGTCTGGCGGCAATCCAGATCGGCGAGCCGCTGCGCTTGCTGGTGATCGATCTCGCCAAGGAAGACGAGACGCCGGCGCCGCATGTCTTCATCAATCCGGAAATCCTGGAGAGCGCCGATGCGCGCTCCGTCTACGAGGAAGGCTGCCTGTCGATCCCGGATTATTACGCCGAGGTCGAACGCCCGGCCGCCGTACGGGTCAAGTATCTCGACCGCGACGGCAAGCTGCAGGAGATGGAGGCCGAGGGCCTGATGGCCACCTGCCTGCAGCATGAGATCGACCACCTCAATGGCGTCCTGTTCATCGACCACATCTCGAAGCTGAAGCGCGACATGGTGGTGAAGAAATTCAAGAAGCTCGCCAAGGACAAAGCGCCGGGCAAGCTGGTGGGATAGGGCATGCTCTGTCGGAGCACGGCCCCTCCGATCAGCCTCGGCGGTTCAGCTTCACGAACCTTCGATTGAAAATACCGACTTGCTGTGATATCAGTGATATCACGTAGGAGGTGTCTATGGGTGACATGCTGATCCGTGGGATCAATCCGGAATTGAAACGGCGTCTCGAGGAAAGTGCGCGGCTGAACAGGCGCAGCCTTTCGGAGGAAGCGGTCGTCTTGATACAGAAGGGTTTTGCAACACAATTTGCTGGCGCCGAAAAAGTCGGCGATCGCCTCTATTCGCTCGTCGGCGATGATCGTTTCACAAGCGACGAGATTCAGGAAATAGCGAGGTCGCGAAGTGAGGCCGATCGTGGGCCGCCTGATTTCCGTTGACCGAAATGATTATACTGGACACCAACGTCATATCGGACGTGCTATCGCGGCAACGGAGCAAAAACGTTCTCAACTGGTTGAATGGCCAAGAGCCTGCGACCCTTTTCCTCTCCACCATTGTTTTTGCAGAGCTCTATTTCGGAGCCTACCTCGTTCAGGAGGCCATCCGGCGGGATGGTCTTCTCCAAAGCATTTCGAGGATCCGGGGCGAATTTTCGGGTCGGATCCTGGTTTTTGGGGATCTGCCCGCAGAACACTATGGCCGCATTGCCGCGGCAAGACGACTCGCTGGCAGACCTGTCGAAACCAAGGACGCGATGATAGCTGCGATCTGCCAGGTGCACGACGCCACGCTTGCCACCCGCAACGTTCGAGACTTCGACGGACTTGACCTGAAGCTGGTAAACCCGTTTGAAGCCTGAGCTGACTTCCCGGCGCAGGTAGAGAGAAGGTCTCGGAAGAAAAATGCCCCTTCGCGTCATCTTCATGGGCACGCCGGAGTTTTCGGTGCCGACTTTGCGCGCGATCGCCGAGGCTGGCCATGAGATATCAGTCGTCTATACCCAGCCGCCGCGCGCTGCCGGACGGCGCGGGCTGGAGCTGACACCGTCGCCGGTGCAGCGCGAGGCGGAGCGACTGGGCATCGAGGTGCGAGCGCCGGTTTCGCTCAAAGGCGAGGCCGAGCAGACCGCCTTCCGTGCCTTGCGGGCCGACGTCGCTGTGGTCGTCGCCTATGGCTTGCTGCTGCCGAAGGCGGTTTTGGAGGCGACCCGGCTCGGCTGCATCAACGGCCATGCCTCGCTTCTGCCGCGCTGGCGCGGTGCCGCGCCTATCCAGCGCGCCATCATGGCCGGCGACCTGGAAAGCGGCATGATGGTGATGCGCATGGAAGAGGGGCTGGACACCGGCCCGGTCGGGCTGATTGAAAAATGCGCCATCGAACCCGATATGACAGCCGGCGATTTGCATGATCGGTTGATGAGCGTCGGTGCTGCCTTGATGGTGGAAGCGCTGGCGCGGTTGGAAGGGAACACCCTGACATTCACCACACAAGCTGTGGAGGGGGTGACCTACGCCAAGAAAATCGATAAATCCGAGACTCGCGTGGACTGGACTCGCTCAGCAAGTGAGGTCCACAATCATATTCGCGGCCTGTCGCCCTTTCCCGGCGCCTGGTCGGAGATAGGAATTGGCGGCCGCCGGGAGCGGCTGAAACTGCTTCGCTCGACGCTGTCGCAAGGCCTGTCGCTTTGGGAAGAGTTGGGCGAGTCGGGAGGAATTCTCGATGACCGGCTGACGGTCGCCTGCGGGGCAGGCGCGATCAGGCTGGTCGAAGTTCAACGGGCGGGCGGAAAGCCCGCTGCCGCGTCGGAATTCCTGCGCGGGGCCAAGATCGAAAAAGGACTGAAATTCTCATGAGCATGATGTCGATACGCGCGGCAACGCCGCGGGATCGCGAGGCCATCCGCCTCGTCGAGGAACACGCTTTCGGCCAGCAGGCGGAGGCCGGTCTGGTCGACGCGCTGGTGACTGGCGGCAACGCTGTTGCCGAACTGGTGGCGGAAGAGGACGGCCAGGTGGTCGGCCACATCCTGTTTTCGCGGCTGTTCGTCCAGAATGGCGGCAAGACCTTCGCCGCCGTGGCGCTCGCGCCGCTGGCGGTGGAGCCCTCGTTCCATGGCAGCGGCATCGGCGGCGCGCTGATCCGCGAGGCGCATATCCGCCTCAGGGATGCCGGCGAAACGCTGGCCGTGGTGCTCGGCGACCCCACCTATTACGGGCGTTTCGGATATAGCCACACGCGTGCCGAGAACTTCGAGAGCGAATACCAGGGCGAAGCGCTGCAGGCGCTGGCTTGGGGCGACGCGCCTGACGCCGGCAGGCTGGTATACGCCTCCGCCTTCACCGCTCTCGCCGCCTAGAACAGTCCACCGTTTCATGGAAACGGCGAACTGCTCTACCTCTTTGTTTGAACGCAATTCCGAACGGAAAACCGTTTCACACTTTTCCTGGAATTGCCCGAGGCGAGAGCTCTAGTCGCAAATGCCGCGTTTTCGCCTCGACATCGAATATGATGGCAGCCTGTTTGCCGGCTGGCAGCACCAGGCGGATCAGCCTTCGGTGCAACAGGCGATCGAGCGGGCGATCGAAAAATTCTGCGGCGAAGCGATCAGGCTGCGCGCCGCCGGCCGCACCGATGCCGGCGTGCATGCGACAGCGCAGGTGGCGCATGTCGATCTCGTCAAGGCGTGGCCGGGCGACAAGGTGCGCGATGCCGTCAACGCCCATCTGCAGGCGGCCGGGGCGCGCATCGCCATCTTGAAAGCGACGGTCGTTTCCGACAGCTTCGACGCCCGCTTCTCGGCCATCGGCCGCCACTATCTCTACCGCATCCTAAACCGCCGTGCCCCGGCCGCGCTCGACAAGGGCAAGGTGTGGTGGGTGCCGAAGCGGCTCGACGCCGGCGCCATGCACGAAGCGGCGAAAGTCCTGCTCGGACGGCATGACTTCACCACCTTCCGCTCGACCCAGTGCCAGGCCAACAGCCCGATCAGGACGCTGGAACGGCTCGATGTGAGCCGACAGGGCGACATAGTCGAGGTCAGGGCTTCGGCGCGCTCGTTCCTGCACAACCAGGTGCGTTCGATGGTCGGCTCACTGAAGCGCGTCGGCGACGGCGGCTGGAGCGCGGCCGACCTGAAAACGGCGCTCGAGGCGCACGACCGCGCCGCCTGCGGCCAGGTGGCGCCGCCCGACGGGCTGTTTCTCACCGGTGTCGATTATCCAGTCGAGACGAGCCCGGACAGGCTCTGAACTCCGACATCGTCCGGCACGGTGATGCCGAGCAGCGTCTGCAGGCCGAACAGCACCAGCAGCGAGGCGATGAACATGCCGACGAAAACGGCGGTGCCGACCGATGCGCCCCTGCCGATCGTGGCGTTGGTCATGCGCCAGGTCAGCACCATCGACAGGGCAAACAGGAACAGCGACACAAGGCTCGCAGCCTGGCTTGCGGACGACAGGAAAAGCCGGATCAGCGCCGAGGGCAGCATCAGCCAGGCGGTGATGGCCGAAGCCCAGTTGCTGGCGACGACGTAGTGGACGAAGCGGCCGCCGATGCCGGCGCGCGGCGCGATCAAAGCGAGCGCAACCAGCGGCAGCACCCAGGAGCCGATGTCGACCGTCGCCAGGCGCACCAGCATGCTGAAGCGCCCCGCGAAGGCGTCGGGATCGCCGATTTCGTTGGCGATGCCGACCCAGCCGACGATCAGCGCCGGTGCTGCAACGACAATGGCGAAGAAGGAATTCCAGAAGCCGTCGGCCGATAGGTCGAGCAGGCGCAGGCCGTCGACCTTGCCGAGCATCAATCGCCAGGCGCCCGTCAGCGAAGCTTGGGTTTCGTCCGCCGAAAGCATGCCGTTCAGCCCTGTCCGAACCAGTCTTCTATGAAGCGCTGGTAAATTTGCGTCAGCGTTTCGAGATCGGCAATGGCGACGCGCTCGTCGACCATGTGCATTGTCTTGCCGACCAGCCCGAACTCGACCACCGGACAATAGTCCTTGATGAAACGCGCGTCGGACGTTCCACCGGAGGTGGACAGCGTCGGCTCCTTGCCGACCGCCGACTTGATCGAGCCGCGCAGCGTTTCGATAAGCCTGTCGTCGCGCGTCAGAAAGACATGGCTAGGCCGGTCGCGCCAGACGAGCTCGTAGTCGACCGGCGTCTTCTTGCCCTGCCGGTACTTCTTGCGCCTGGCCGCCTGGTCGAGCCGGTTGTGGATCTCGGCCTGCAGGGTCTCGTCCGTCCAGGTGTCGTTGAAGCGGATGTTGAAGGTCGCGGTCGCTTTGGCCGCAATGACATTGGTGGCGGGGTTGCCTACATCGATGGAGGTGATCTCCAGATTGGTCGGCTGGAAATCCCTGGTTCCCTTGTCGAAAACCGGATGCAGCAAGGCGTCGACCAGGCTCATCAGCCCGCGCACCGGATTGTCGGCAAGCAGGGGATAGGCGACATGGCCCTGGCGGCCATTGACGGTGACGGCGCCGGACATCGAGCCGCGGCGGCCGATCTTGATCATGTCGCCGAGAGCGTCCGGATTGGTCGGCTCGCCGACGACAGAGGCATCCCATTTCTCGCCCCGCGAAGCCGCCCATTCGAGCAGCTTCACCGTGCCGTTGATCGCGGGGCCTTCCTCGTCGCCGGTGATCAGCAGCGAGACCGACCCTTTCGGACCGCCATTGGCCTCGACATGGCGCGCCACGGCGGCGATGAAACAGGCAATGCCGCCCTTCATGTCGACGGCGCCGCGGCCATACATCTCGCCATTGGCGATCTCGGCGGCGAAAGGCGGATGCGTCCAGGCGGCTTCGTCGCCGACAGGCACCACGTCGGTGTGTCCGGCGAACATCAGATGCGGGCCATTGCCGGAGCGCCTTGCATAGAGGTTTTCGATATCGGGCGTGCCGTCTTCGGAAAACACCGGCCGATCGACCAGGAAGCCGAGCGGTTTGAGCATCGTCTCCAGCGCGGTCAGCGCGCCGCCCTCAGCGGGCGTCACCGAAGCGCAACGGATAAGGGCGGCGAGGTTTTCGGCGGGATCGGTCGGCAGCGTCATGGCAAAAGCGATAGTCGAAAGCGCAGGGCCTGTCACGGCCAGACATAGGGGCCAGCGTCATGGCTGGCGATACCGCCGATATTATGGTTTTCATGTCTTATAGTTGCGACCCGGCGCGGGCGGCAGGATGGCAGACAAGCACAAACGGATCGTCATAGCCGGTGCCGGCAGCATCGGCTGCTATGCCGGCGGCTGCCTGGCGCTGGCCAACCGAGAGGTCATTCTGCTGGCTCGGCCTCGCATCGAGGCAGCGTTGCGGCAGGGTGGATTGCGGGTCAGCGACCTCCAGGGCCCCGATCGCTCGATCAAGCCCGAGGCGCTTGTCGTCACCGCCGATCCGGCCGTCGCCCTGCCGCCGGCGGACGTGATCCTGGTCACGGTCAAGAGCGGCGCCACCCAGGATATGGCGGACCTCATCAAGGCCCATGCCCGCCCCGATGCCGTGGTGATCAGCCTGCAGAACGGTGTCGGCAATGCCGACAGGCTGCGCGCTGAACTTGCCGGACGTACGGTGCTGGCCGGCATGGTGCCGTTCAATGTGGTGCAGTCGCCGGACAGCGAACTGCCGCTGCGCGTTCACCGCGCCAGCGACGGCACGGTAATGGTCGAGGATGGCGACGCCGGCTTGGCCGACCTGCTTGGAGTCGAAGGGTTTGCGGTCGAAACCCGTGGCGACATGAAGGCTGTGCTGTGGGGCAAGCTGCTGATGAATTTGAACAACGCACTGGTGGCGCTTTCCGGTCTGCCGCTCGCAACCGAACTGGCCGATCGACGCTGGCGGCTGATCCTGGCCAGCCAGATCGACGAGGCACTGAGAGCGATGAGAGCGTCCGGCATCGAGCCGGCGCGGATCGCCGGCCTGCGGCCGGCGCTGCTGCCGAAGGTGCTCAGGCTGCCGGACTGGCTGTTCAAGCTGCTGGCGCGGCGCATGCTGGCGATCGACGCGCAGGCGCGCTCGTCGATGTGGGACGATCTTCAGCGCGGCCGGCCGACGGAGATCGACGACTTGCAAGGCGCCATCTTGCAGCTGGCGGGGAAGGCCGGCACGCCCGTGCCGACGGTTCAGCGGATCACCGCTTTGGTGCGCGCGGCGGAAGCGGAGCGGCTTGGCTCGCCGGGCCTGGCGCCGGAGCAGGTTGTTGCACCGGCCGGCCGTCGATCAACGTGATCTTCTGCCAGATTTTCCGCGACAGGTTTGACGCCAGGTTCTCGATGTCGTTGACGCCGTCGATGACCACGTCGTCATTGACCGACTGTGCGAACAATGCGGCGATCTTGCCCGTGATCGACAGCATTTCAGAGCAATAATCGAGGTAACGGGCCAGGTCGGCGGCATTGGTGATGCGGGCGGGCGAATGCGACGTCGGCTTGAAATCGGCCGACAGCGCCGCCGGATCCTTGGTCAGCTGATGCATGTCGATGACGTGGATCAGCGAGCGCAGGCCATGCAGCTGGCGAAAGACCTGCTTGCGCTTGATGCGCTCCTCGGAGCGGATCAAGGCGAGAAATCCGACAATGGCGAGGATGAACATGTTGAGCGAAGCTTCGATGCCTTGCACCGACTGGACGGCATCACCGGGTTTGGAAATGCGGTCGAATGGCAGGACGGTGCCGACGAAGATGAACATCAATGCGCCGGCAACGACAGCGGCGACGATGAGGCCGCGCAGCCACCAGATCGGCGCTTCCAGGGCCTTGGCGCCCTGTGCCAGATCGCGCGACAGCGAGACCAGTTCGGCGGCAACGCCGCGCAGGCCGGCCTTGGGGAAACGCTCCGCAACACGCGTCTCCAGCCGTTCCGCGGTCTCGATGATCAGCTTCGGATCAAGCGTGCGGTAGCGCATGTCCGATCGGCCCTCAGGATTGTTCCGGCTCGTTGGTGCGCCGGCCATAGCGGTTGGGTCCAGGCTGCCCCGGAAACAGGCACAACACAAGGAAGGCGACGATCGACACTACCGGCACGAACAGGATCAGCGCGGCAATGCCCGGCTTGTCCAAATCGTGCAGCCGCTTCACCGCCAGGGCGATGTTCGACCACAGCGAGGCGATGAAGGCGACGAAGAAGATGAACGACCACATGTTGCTCTCGGCCGAACCTTCCGGCACCAGCGTGAAGCGGTAGAGCGGGAAGGCCTGGATGATGGCGACGAGCAACCCGCCAAGAAAATAGGCCGCGCGACTGACGCGGCCCGAGGTTTTGAAGAAAAGCCAGGTGAGATCTGATCTGTCAGGCAAGCGGGTCCGGTCCATATTGATTGGCGCCCCTGGCGCCTTCGAGAATGCCGCATTCCACCAGAAACCAGATCGGGCCGATGAGCGGCACCAGCATGATCAGGCTCCACCAGCCCGACTTGCCGCGATCATGCCAGCGCTTGGCGTAGACTGCGAGTGCGAAATAGATCGAGGCCAGAGCGATGAGAATGCCGATGATGCCGATCTGGGCGCCACTGCGGTGGTGATGCGTGTACCGAGAATCGCATCGAGAATAAAGGCAACGATGCCAATGACGATGAAAACGCCAATCGCGGCCCAGAACTTGCCACGGTTTATGCGACCATCAAAACTTGTGAGCAGATCCTTCCAGTCCATGTCACCCCTCCATGTTGAACCAGCGCGACCGATTGTCGCGCCGGCGGAAGGTGCGCTCGCTTTGCGCAAAGATCAATCGCGCAGCAATTCGTTGATCGAGGTCTTGGAGCGGGTCTTGGCGTCGACACGCTTGACGATGACGGCGCAGTAGAGGCTCGGACCTGGCTCGCCGTTAGGAAAGGACTTGCCCGGCATCGTTCCGGCGACGACGACGGAATTCGGCGGCACTTCGCCATAGAAGATCTCGCCGGTGGCGCGGTCGACGATCTTGGTCGACTGGCCGATGAAGACGCCCATGCCGAGCACCGAGCCTTCGCGCACGATGCAACCTTCGACCACTTCCGAACGCGCGCCGATGAAGCAATTGTCCTCGATGATGGTCGGACCGGCCTGCATCGGCTCCAGCACGCCGCCGATGCCGACGCCGCCGGAAAGATGCACGTTCTTGCCGATCTGGGCACAGGAGCCTACCCCGACCCAGGTGTCGATCATGGTGCCGGTATCGACATAGGCGCCGACATTGACGAAGGACGGCATCAGCACGGCGCCCGGCGCGATATAGGCCGAGCGACGCACGATCGACCCCGGCACGGCACGAAAGCCCGACTTTTCGAAATCGACAGCGCCCCAGCCATCGAACTTCGACGGCACCTTGTCCCACCACATCGCTTCGCCGGGACCACCCTTGATGATCTCCATCGGATTGAGCCGGAAGGACAACAGCACGGCCTTCTTCAGCCACTGGTTGACATGCCACTTGCCGTCGGCCTGCCGCTCGGCGACGCGGACGGCGCCGCGGTCGAGCAGGTCGAGCGCCGACTGGATGGCATCGCGCGTTTCGCCGCGCGTCGCAGTCGAAATCGCGTCGCGTTCCTCGAAGGCCTTCTCGATGGTCTTTTCGAGGCTCGCCAGATCGGGCTTCGACATGAATTCGCTCCATTACCAAGCTGTTAAGGGGCTGCGCCTTAACCTGTTTTGAAAGTCGCGCGGACCCCATGCATGCTTCGCATGCTTGGGTCTTTGCATGTAGCAGGTTCTTGTCACAAAACCGCGGGACACTTTTGCGGAACCTGCTTATGTGAAGCCTTGGTGAGGGTCAATCGCGGCTGCGTCATGGGGCGGCGCAAGTTAAGAATTTGGACGGGTAGAGCATATGACACCTATGGAAAAGGCGGGCTGGACGCCACTGCCGCATTCGGACGAGGATCTGGAGCGGTCGAAGAGTGTGCCGGACACGCCGCAGACGCGTGCCGAAACCTACCGGCTCGCCTGGAACGATCCCGACTTCATGACGCGGCGCGAGTTGCGCGCGGTCCGGCTGCAACTCGAACTCCTGAAACCGGAGATGATCCTGGCCGAACGCGGCATCCGTTCGACGGTGATCCTGTTCGGCGGCGCGCGCCTGCCGGAACCCGGCGGCGAGGCCTGGGCGGCCAAGAACGAGACGCAGAAGAAGAACCTCGAGGAAAACAGCAAATACTACGAGGAAGCGCGCAAATTCGCCCGCCTCTGCTCGCAGCAGTCGGCTACCTCCTATTACCGCGAATATGTCGTGGTGACCGGTGGCGGGCCCGGCGTGATGGAAGCGGGAAACCGCGGCGCCGACGATGTCGGCGCGCCGTCGATCGGCCTCAACATCGTCCTGCCGCACGAGCAGGCGCCGAACATCTATGTGACGCCGGAGCTCTGCTTCAACTTCCATTATTTCGCTATCCGCAAGATGCATTTCGTCATGCGCGCCAAGGCGGTCGCGGTGTTTCCGGGCGGCTTCGGCACGATGGACGAATTCTTCGAGACGCTGACCCTGATCCAGACAGGGCGCATGGAGCGGGTGCCGGTGATCCTGTTCGGCAAATCCTTCTGGAAGCGGGCGATCGATCTCGATTTCCTCGCCGAGCAAGGCACGATCAGTCCCGGTGACCAGGACATCATCGACTTCGTCGACACCGCCGATGAAGCCTGGGGGATCATCAGCCGGTTCTACAAATTAGGGGAGTAGGGGAGTGGGGAATTGAAGAACTGACGAATTGAAGAACTGGGGGAATTGATCCGTAGAGACCGTCCTTCATTCTTCAATTCTTCAATTCTTCAATTCCCCTCTTCCTTCCCCCTCCACAATCGCCGTCAGAAACCCCGCCAGATCGTCGGTGACGAAATCGACGTCGTCCTCGTTGGTCGGGTCGCGCTCCCAGATCTCGGCAAAGGTCGGCTCGAAATTGCGCGGCACGATAAGCACCGTGGTCATGCCGAGCGACTTCGGCACCGACAGGTTACGGGCAAGGTCTTCGAACATCACCGCATTGTGGCCGGTGACGGCGTGCAGTTCGGCGAACTTCTCGTAGGTCTGGCGCGCCGGCTTGGGATTGAGCCCGGCGGCGACGATGTCGAAGATGTCGTCGAAATGGTCGAGGATGCCGAGTTGGCGCGCGGTGCGCTCGGCGTGCCTGCGGTCGCCATTGGTGAAGATGAACTTGCGGCCCGGAAGCTGGCGGATGGCGGTGCCGAGAACGGGATCGGGCACCAGCCATGAATAGTCGATGTCGTGGACCTTCTCGAGGAAATCGTCGGGGTCGATGCCATGACGTGTCATCAGGCCGTTCAGCGTCGTGCCATATTCGCGGTAGAGTTCCTTCTGCAACTTGCGCGCATCGTCGCGCGGCAATGCCAACAGTTCGCCGACATAGGCGGTCATCTTGACGTCGATCTGCGAGAACAGATTCGAATGATGCGGATAGAGCGTGTTGTCGAGATCGAAGACCCAGTCGGTGACATGGGCGAAGCGGGCGGGGTCAGGGAGCGTGGTCATAGGCTCCTTATGGCATGAAACGCGCATTCCGAAAGCGACTTTATCCACAACTTCTGCTCGTTGAGGTTGCGTAAATCGCCTCACGATTCAAATTTTAGGCATCTGGGAAAGGTGGCCTTCAGGGCTTGCTGGCAGAGAGGCAGTCTTGTGGGAGCAAGCGATGAACAGCATAATTCTGAGATCCGCCGCCGTTGCTTTCGCCTCAGTCGCGGCCTCTCTCCTGCTGACCCTGATCATCGTTCCGGCCATGGGATTTCCGGTCAACCGCACGATCTGGCTGACCTCCACCCTCTGTCCGCTGGTGCTGGCGTGGGCCGCCAGCGCAAGCACTTTCTGGCAAAGCGACAGGCTGAAAAACGCGCATCGCGATCTCGCCCGCGCTCATGCCCAGCTCGCCGCCGCGCATCGCCGACTGGCGGAAAAGGCGAGCCGCGACGACATGACCGGCATGCTCAACCGGGAAAGTTTCTTTGCCGCGCTTGACGGTTCGCGCCGCAAGTCCGATCGCGGCGCGCTGCTGATCATCGACGCCGACCACTTCAAGACCATCAATGACAATTTTGGCCACCTGACCGGCGATGACGCGCTGCTTTTGATCGCCAGCGCGATCCAGCGCGGCGTGCGCAGCGGCGATGTGCTCGGCCGCATCGGCGGCGAGGAGTTCGGCGCCTTTCTGATCGGCGCCACCGAGCAGGAGGCCAAGCGCGTCGCCGAGCGCATTCGCCGCGAAGTCGAGCTGATCCGCTTCCGGCCCGTCGACGAGCGGACCATCCCGCTCACGGTCAGCATCGGCGGCACCATCTGCGGCGAGGAAGCCAGTGTGTCGGAGCTGATGCGCGCCGCCGACCGGCGCCTCTACCAGGCCAAGCACCAGGGCCGCAATCTGACGATCATCGATACCGGCATTTCCGAGGCGGCGTGATCCGATCTGCCGCAACCGGCCCGTTAAGCAAACTCTAACCCTGTTTGCACTCGGTTGTACCGCTTAGCCGGGTTTTCACTGCTTCACGGCCAGACTTGGCACGATACTGGCTTCCACGGTGATGCATGTGTCGTTCCGGGAATTGCCGTTCTGGGAACGCCCATGCAGTGCCGAAGCCCAGACGAGAAACCAGCCATGAGTTTCATCATCAAAAGAATGTCACGCCGCGCGCTCGTGCAGGCGTTGATCGCATTGCCTGCCCTGTCTTTGTTCCGCAAGCTGCCTGATGCCGATGCCGCCGATCCAGAGCCCGACCCGAACGAGATCGTCGAGGTCAATGGCTGGATCCTGAAGCGGAGCGACCTGGCATGATCTTTGACAGCTACGAGGCGTATCGCGCCGCGAACTTCACTCCAAAAGTCTGCATCCTCGGCTCCGGCCCGGCCGGCACGACGATTGCGCGCAAGCTTGGTGCGGCCGGCATTCCGGTGGTGGTGATGGAGGCCGGTCCGCGCGAATTCAGCGACGAGTCGCAGGACTTCTACCGGGGCAGCACGGTCGGGGATTTCTATTTCGATCTCGACATAACCCGGCTGCGGTTCATGGGGGGCAGTTCCAACCACTGGGCAGGCTGGTGCCGCGTCCTCGACAAGCAGGATTTCGAGCCGAAGGCCTGGGTGCCCGATACGGGCTGGCCGATCCGCCGCACCGACATCGAACCCTATCTGCCGGAAGTGCGCGACATTCTCGACCTTCCGGCCCTCCGGCCCGATATGCCGATCTCGAACGACATTCGCTGGGTGCAGCTGATCAAGAGCCCGGCCGTGCGCTTCGCCGAGAAATTCGGCGATGAACTCGACAAGGCCACGAACATCGCGGTGGTGCTCAACACTTGTGCCACCGAACTTGCCGGCGACGGCAGACGCGTGACTGGCGCCAGACTGTGGTCGAACGGGCAGGATGCCGGCTCCTTCAGCGCCGACTATTTCATCGTCTGCACCGGTGGGCTGGAGAATTCGCGGCTGCTTCTGTGGTCCAACCAGCGCTCGAACGGCGGCGTCGTGCCGAATGCGACGGCGCTTGGCCGCTACTGGATGGAGCATCCGACCTTCGAGGGCGGCAATGCCATCCTGACCGACTACAACGCGTTCGAGGTCGATGCCGTCAACGAGGCCTTCTTCTCGCCGACACTTGCCGCCATGGAGCGGCTGCAGATCATGAATTTTGGCATCCGGCTGATCGAGACGCCGTATCCCGGCGTCAAGAGCCTTATCGCCGACCTCGCCTGCACGGCGCCCGACATGGCCGAGTGGATGTCCTCCAAGCTCAGCCAGAGGCTGCGTTGCGCCGCCCAGCTCTACGTCGCCTGGGAACAGGCGCCGCTGGCATCCAACCAGATCGAGTTGTCGAAGACCGATGTCGACCACGCCGGCGTGCCGCGCATCGAGCTACACTGGAAGAAATCGGAAATGGAGCGCCGCACACTGCTCGAAGGGCTCAGATTGTTCGGCAAGACACTGATCGAGAAGAATCTCGGCCGCGTGCGCATTGCCGATTGGATCAGCAACGGCCAGGACTATCCCACCAACGACGAGACGGCGGGCCATCATCACATGGGCGGCACGCGCATGGGCACCGACGTCACCAAAAGTGTTGTCGACGCCAACTGCAAGATGCACGGCATGGACAATCTCTATGTCGGCGGCTCCTCGGTGTTCTGCACGTCAGGTCAATGCAACCCGACGACGACAATCACCGCGCTGGCCTGCCGGCTCGGCGACCATCTGAGCAAGGTGGTCACCGCCTGACGGCTGCAGGGCAACGTGCTGCCTAGAGCATCGCCGGGTCAAGCGCCGGCTGGTCCTTGCGCCGGGCGACGATCGCCTCGAAATCGGCGGTCTGGAAGGCATCGCGCAAGGCGTCGAAGGACGGCAGCACGAAATAGGCGCGCTGGAACTTGTCGATCTCGTAGCCGGTGCGCATCACCGTTTCCAGGTCGAAGGGCACGTGGTGGGCGTCCTTGCCTTCGACCGCGAACTGCAGCTCGGTAAACGACGACATCAGGCCGGCGCCAAAGGCCTTTAGCGGCTGGCCGGCCTCCTGCATCAGGCCATATTCGGCCGTGTACCAGTAGAGCCGGGAAATCATCTCGTCGCCACCCAGCGCGATGATGTCGCCGGCCTTCTCGCCATACATCTGCATGAAATCGGCGAACACCGGTTGCGACAGCGCCGGCACGTGGCCGAAGAAATCATGGAACATGTCGGGCTCGACAATGTAGTCGAGCTCCTGCCTGGTCCGCAGCCAGTTGGTGACCGGGAAGCGGCGATCGGCGAGAAGATCGAAAAACGGGGCCGCGGGAATGAGCCCCGGCACCGCGACGATCTGCCAACCGGTCAGTTTGCGCAGCTTGGCGCTGACCTCGTCGAAATCGGGAATACGGTCGAGCAGGCCGAGTTTTTCGACGCCGTCGAGATAGGAATGGTGGGCGAGCTTGCGCGTCAACTTGGTCTGGCGGTCGCACAGCGTGCGCCACACCGCCTGCTCTTCTTCGCTGTAATCGTAACCCTGCGACACGGTGAAATCGGCACGGCAGACCGAATAGTCACCGCGCAATCCTTGCGCCGCGCAGTCGCGGGCGTATTCGGCAACGCTCATCGTCGTCATGGTTTTCTCCTCGCAAATCATGAATGGCAGACGTGCCGAAAGGCTACCCGGATTTGCCGAGGGAAATCGGTTTTGATGATGGCTCGAACGGAATATTCGAGATAATATCCACTCACAAAACCCTCTCTCGGAGTGAAAATGCCTCAGTTCGACGATTTCGAGATCAAGATGCTCGATGTCCTGCAGCGCGACGGGCGCAAGCCGGTTTCCGAACTGGCGCAAGAGATCGGCCTGTCGACGACGCCGTGCGCGCGGCGTTTCGAGGCGCTGCAGGATGCCGGCATCATCAAGGGTTTTGCCGCGGTGATCAGCCGCCGCGCGGTCGGGCTGATGGTCGAGGTGTTCATCCAGGTGCGCCTGGTGAGCCACAGCGACGGCTCGCCCGAAAGCTTCATCGCCGCCGTGCAGCGCATGGACGAGGTGTCGTCGTGCTGGACGATGACTGGCGACCATGATTTCCTGCTGCATGTCATGGTGCCGTCGGTCGACGAGCTCAACGCTTTCGTCATGCACCGGCTGATGCGGCTCGACGGCGTGCGCGACGTCCACACGCAGTTGGTGCTGCAGAACATCAAGGGGCCGGGCCATGTGCCGCTCGGGCATCTCCGGAAGTGAGAATGCCTCCTTTCCTCACCCCTTAAGCAAAAGCTGCACGCAAACTGCTGAAACGGGCCAAGCGCGTGTCCACATCGCCGGCCAGCTTGCGCGGACCAACCGCCCAGAGGTCCGCAATGAAAATCGTCCTGATCAATCCACCGCACACCGCCATCGGCAGCCGCGTGCCCGACGACCACCTGCCGCCGCTCGGCCTGCTGGCGCTCGGCGGCCCGCTGATCGATGCCGGCCATGAAGTGCGGCTCGTCGATGCCGAATTCGGGCCGATGCCGCTCGACAGGGTCGTTTGCGATGCACTCGACGATCACCCCGACTTCGTCCTGATCGGCCATTCCGGCTCGACCTCGGCGCATCCGACCGCCTTGCTGATCGCTGAGCAGATCAAGCAGCGCGAACCGGCGACCATCATCATCTATGGCGGCGTTTTCCCCACCTATCATTGGCGCGACATCCTGGCCGCAACGGATACGTTCGACTTCATCGTGCGCGGCGAGGGCGAAGCGACCGTCGTGGCGCTGGTCGAGGCGCTGGAAATGCGCCAGCCACCGGCCAGCGTGGCCGGCATCGCCTATCGCGACGATCTCAGCCGTCCCGTAGCCACGCAGCCGGCCATGACCATCGCAGAACTCGATGCCTACCGCGTCGGCTGGGAGCTGATTGAGCACTCGCGGTACAGTTACTGGGGCGGCAAGCGGGCCGTGGTCATGCAGTTTTCGCGCGGCTGTCCGCATCTGTGCAACTATTGCGGCCAGCGCGGCTTCTGGACCCGCTGGCGGCATCGCGATCCCGTAAAGTTCGCCAAGGAGATCGCCTGGCTGCACCGCGAGCACGGCGTCGAGCTGATCAATCTCGCCGACGAGAATCCGACGGTCTCGAAGAAGGCCTGGCGCGTCTTCCTCGACGCCCTTATCGCCGAGAACGTGCCGGTGCTGATCGTCGGTTCGACCCGCGCCGACGACATCGTGCGCGATGCCGACATCCTGCATCTCTATCGTAAGGCCGGTGTCATCCGCTGGCTGCTCGGCATGGAAAACACCGACGAGCAGACGCTTCAATTGATCCGCAAGGGCGGCAGCACCTCATCCGACCGCGAGGCGATACGGCTGCTGCGCCTGCATGGCATCCTGTCGATGGCGACCTGGGTGGCCGGCTTCGAGGATGAGGGGTTTCGCGACCTGTGGCGCGGCTTCCGGCAGCTCATCGCCTACGACCCGGACCAGATCCAGGCACTGTATGTGACGCCGCATCGCTGGACACCGTTCTTCAGGATCGCGCGGGAGCGCAAGGTGATCCAGCAGGACGCGCGCCTGTGGGACTACAAGCACCAGGTGCTTCACATGACGCGTCTGAAGCCGTGGATGCTGTTCTTCAGCGTCAAGCTGATCGAGCTGGCTGTGCAGTCGCGGCCGAAGGCGCTGGCGCGCATCCTGTTCCACAAGGATCCCGAGCAGCGGCATTCGATGCGCTGGTACACGCAAATGGGCCGCCGCGTCTGGTTCCGCGAGGTCTGGGGCTTTCTGGTCCGCGACATCAGGGTGAAAGACGGCCCGACGCTGGCCGAATTCTGGGGCGCGCCGCAGGACGCCGAGGAGGAATCGATGTCCGTTCGACGCCCGGCCAGAAAGCCGGCCATTCCCCTCATCGGCAATATTGAAGATTCCGAGGCGAAAAAGTTAGCCGGCTGACGAGCCGCTCAGGGCACGATCAGCGTGCCGGCGCCATGTTCGGTGAACAGTTCCAGCAGCACCGCATGCGGCGTCTTGCCGTTGAGGATGACGACGCCTTCGACACCGCGTTCGATCGCTTCGATGCAGGTCTCGACCTTGGGGATCATGCCGCCCGAGACCGTGCCGTCCTTGATCAGCGCCTTGGCCTCGGCCACGGTCAGTTCGTCGATCAGCTTCTTGTTCTTGTCGAGCACACCCGGCACGTCGGTGAGGAACAGCAGGCGCGTCGCCTGGCAGGCGCCGGCAATGGCGCCGGCGAAGGTGTCGGCATTGATGTTGTAGGTGTGGCCGTCGCGTCCTGGCGCCACCGGCGCCAGCACCGGGATCATCTCGGAGCGTGCCAGAAGATCGAGCAAGGTGCGGTCGACCTCGACCGGCTCGCCGACGAAGCCGAGATCGAGCACGCGCTCGATGTTGGAGTCCGGGTCGATCATGGTCTTGCGGGCCTTTTCGGCGAACACCATGTTGCCGTCCTTGCCGCACAGGCCGATCGCCCATTCGCCCTCGGCGTTGATCAGTGCGACGATCTCCTTGTTGATCGAACCGGCCAGCACCATTTCGACGATCTCGACCGTCTTCTGGTCGGTGACGCGCAGGCCGCCCTCGAACTTCGATTCAATGCCCATCTTGGCCAGCATGGCGCCGATCTGCGGGCCGCCGCCATGGACGACGATCGGGTTGACCCCGGACTGCTTGAGCAGCGCGATGTCGCGCGCGAAGGCCTTGCCAAGCTCGATGTCGCCCATGGCATGGCCGCCATATTTCACCACGACCGTCTTGTGCTCGTAGCGCTGCATGTAGGGCAGCGCCCGCGACAACAGGGCTGCCTGCATTTCGGCGGTGGCGGTTATTTCCGTCATCGGCTTGGTTCCCGGCTTTTTATTTTAAGCATGTCGTTGTCGCAAAACCGCTGGACACTTTTGGGCGACATGCATCAGGTAAGGACGGCGGCGTCTTAGCGGGAATTGGCGTCGCCCGCAAATAGCTTTGCAGTCATATTCGAGCGCTTCACGACCTCGTCATTGTGGCGGCACCATCAGCGGCGCCCTGCGGTCCAGCCAACCCGAGATCTTCTCCATCTGCGCGGCGAGCGACAAAAGCGTCTCCTCGTCGCCCGGACGGCCGGCCGCCTGGACGCCGAGCGGCAGGCCGGCGTCAGTCACATGGACCGGCAGCGCGATCGACGGCTGGCCGCTGACATTCTGGATCGCCGGCCAAGGGGTGAACCAGAGGCTCTTGTCCATCAGCTGCCCGAAGAACGGCTTCAGCTTCAGCAAAGGCGTCAGATGAAGCTTGTCGAGCAGGTTCTCGATGAGTTCGTCGGCGCCTTTCGGATCCATGGCGCCGCAGGCGAGCGGCGGGTGGGCAATGACCGGCATCAGCACGGCGTCGTACTGCACGGTCTCCGAAATCAGGCGTCGCGAGGCGGCATGCAGCCGCTGCAGGTCGGCATAGGTCTCGCCGGCCGACACCAGTTCGCCGAAGCGGGCGAGCACGCGCGTCGCCCGCTCGATGTCGCCGGTAACGGAGCGCCCGACACGCAGCGCTTCGGCCCGCATCGTGCCGGCAACGGCGGAGGCAACCGTCCTGCAGAAATCGGCGAAGAAATCGCGGCCGATAAAGGGCAGGTCGATCTCTTCGACCGTGTGGCCGCCCTCGCGGGCAAGCGCCACCGCCTTGTCGAGCGCCTTGAGCGTCTCGTCCGAGATCGGCAGGCCAAGCGGGGATTTGCGGTACACGGCCAGGCTGAGCTTGCCGGGATCGCGCGCGGCGGCAGCCGCGAACGTGCCTTTCGGCGGCGGCGCGGCATAGGGCGACAGAGGATCGGGCCCGTGGATGAGGTCGAGCAGCAGCGCGCAATCGCGCACCGAACGGGTGAGCGCATGGTCGACGACCATGCCGTACCAGCTTTCGCTCACCAGCGGCGTCAGCGGTGTGCGGCCGCGCGATGTTTTCAAGCCGACAAGCCCGGTGCAGGCGGCAGGCACGCGGATCGAGCCGCCGCCATCGGAGGCATGCGCCACCGGCACGACGCCGGCTGCGACCAAGGCTGCCGAACCGCCCGAAGAGCCGCCGCTGGTAAGGCCGGTGTTCCACGGATTGCGGGTGATGCCGAAGGCCCTGGATTCGGTCATCAATCGAAGCCCGTGCTCCGGCGATGTCGAGGTGACGATCGGGATAAGCCCGGCAGCGAGATAGCGGTCGGTCAGCACCGAATTGACGTCGGCCAGCCATGCCGGAATGCGGCTGCCGCCATGCGTCGGCACGCCCTTGATGGCGATGCCGAGATCCTTGATGGCGAAGGGAACACCGGCCAGCGGCAGCGAGCGGTCGATGGTCTTGGCGCGGGCCCGGGCGGCATCGTAGAGCGGTTCGGCCGTGGCATTGATGTCGGGACGGGTGGCCTCGGCGCGGGCAATCGCGGTGTCCGTCAGCTCGACGGCCGAAACGTCGCCCTTGCGGACCAGATTGGCGAGGCCCGTGGCATCTTCTTCCCAAAGAATCCGTTCGACCGACATGCGCGCTCCCCCATCACTGAGGGCAAGCTAGCCAGTGGCGATTCCATTGGCAATCGGTCGACGGATCCGGGCTGGCGACACACAAAAGCTTAAGCGTGCACAAGATTATTTCCGCCGTTGCAAATACATCGCAATCGCCTAACTTGCCTGCAATGACGCCGCAGGACATCACCAAGCTGATCGTTCGGACTTCGATGAAGGATCGGGCCGCGTTCGATCTGCTTTACCGGCAGACCAGCGCGAAACTTTTTGGCGTCTGCCTTCGTGTCTTGAACGATCGGGGAGACGCGGAAGAAGCGCTGCAGGAAGTCTTCGTCAAGATATGGACGAAGGCGGATCGTTTTGCGGTCTCCGATCTAAGCCCGATCTCCTGGCTGGTGGCAATCGCGCGCAACCATGCGATCGATCGCATACGAGCGGGACGCAAGCCCGCCGCCGACATCGATGCCGCGCTCGACGTGGCCGATCCGGCGCCGGGGCCTGAAGCGATGGCGGTGGCGGGCGACGAATCCGAACGTATCCACCATTGTCTCGATGAATTGGAGAATGACCGGGCAGCCGCCGTCCGGGGCGCCTATCTCAAGGGCGAGAGCTATGCCGAACTGGCGGAGCGCCATGGCGTGCCGCTGAACACGATGCGGACATGGCTGCGCCGCAGCCTGTTGAAACTCAGAGAATGTCTGGAAAGATGACGCTGGCAGAAGACACAGGACCGGAACGTGGAGGCGACGACCTGCTCGCCGCCGAATACGTTCTCGGCGTGCTCGATGCCGACGAACGCCAGATCGTCTCCCGCCGCATCGATGCGGATACGGTTTTCGCTCGTCTTGTCGAGAGTTGGGAGGTCAGTCTCTCACCGCTTGCCGCCGCCTATCGGGAAGTCGAGCCGTCGGTTTCGGTGAAGACCGCTGTCGACCGCCGCCTGTTCGCCAACGCTGCCGCCGTGACCACGCCCGCCGAATCGCGCGGCGGCCTGTGGTCCAGCCTGGCCTTCTGGCGCGGCCTTGCCGCGGCCGCGGCTGCGGCACTGGCGATTTACATCGCCGTGCCAGTCCTCAACCCCCCGGTCGAGCAGCCGCAGGCGCGCCTCGTCGCTTCGCTGGCCGCCGAAGGCAGCGACGTCAGATATCTCGCCGTCTATGATGCCGCGCATCACGAAATCGGCCTGTCGCATGTCTCCGGTGAGCGTGCTTCCGGCAAGGACTTCGAGCTGTGGATGATCGAGGGCAAGAACCCGCCGGTGTCGATGGGCGTCATTCCGGCCGGCGCTACGGCGCACATTGTCGTCTCGCCGGCGGCCCAGCAGAAGCTTGCCCAGGGCGCAGTGCTTGCCGTCAGCCTCGAGCCGTCAGGCGGTTCGCCGACCGGACAGCCGACCGGACCGGTAGTCGCCGCCGGCGACCTGAAGAGCATCTGACCGGCTCCGCGCGCTTGAAAAATCACAAAAGACTATCATAAGTCTATCCCTCACTGAACATGCCCATAGACAGCATGTCGGCCGCGACCGATTGCTTGGGAAATCCGCCGGGCGCGTTAGATAAAATAAAAAATCACGATATTTCTGAAACTCGGGCGATTTTGTCCCGTATCTCCTCGCGTCCCCAAAAATGGGAAGAGAAAAACCCGAGGAGTTCGACATCATGCGTAGATACGTCACCCTTTTGCTCGCCGGTACGATCGCCGTTTCGGCCCTTGCCACCGCCGCCTATGCCGAAAACCCGATGGTTGGCGGCGCCGCGATGTTTGCCGACAAGAACATCGTCGAGAACGCCGTGAACTCGAAGGACCACACCACGCTGGTCGCCGCCGTGAAGGCCGCCGGCCTTGTCGAGACGCTACAGGGCGCCGGTCCGTTCACCGTGTTCGCTCCGACCAACGAGGCCTTCGCAGCCCTTCCGGCCGGGACGGTCGAGACGCTGCTCAAGCCTGAAAACAAGGACAAGCTCACCAAGATCCTGACCTGCCATGTCATCGGTGCCAAGGCGATGGGGGCGGACGTGGCCTCGATGGCCAAGGCTGACGGCGGCACCCACAAGGTCAAGACGGCCGGCGGCTGCGAGCTGTCGCTCAAGGCTGACGGCGGCAAGGTCACCGTCACAGACGAGAACGGCAATGTCGCCAATGTGACGATCGCCGATGTCGAACAGTCCAATGGCGTCATCCACGTCATCGACAAGGTTCTTTTGCCGAAGATGTAACAAGGGGCTTGCTGCCGGCGAACTGGCAGCAAGGGCCCTCCGTCGATTGCACGATCCCGCTCTGTGCTCCGCAATTGACCCGCGCACTCCGCGCCTCCCACATTCGGATGTGGGCGGGCGCGGAGTGTTCGTTCGAGGGGCTTCCGTCACCGGCTTTTGATTTCCGCGCGACGGTATAGTTTGGCAAAAGGACATCAGGAGGAACTGGTCATGAACCGTCGCGACTTTCTTTTGAGCGGTGCCGCCGCCATCGGCGTCGTCGGGATCGCGGCAACGATGCTGCGCATGGGCGATCCGCAGGCAGCACAGGCCGCCGAAAAATTCGAAGTCACCAAGACCGACGCCGAGTGGAAAGCCATCCTGTCGCCTGCCGCCTTCAACGTGCTGCGCAAGGAAGGCACGGAGTATCCCGGCACCAGCCCGCTGCTCAACGAACACCGCAAGGGCATCTTCGCCTGTGCCGGCTGCGACCTGCCGCTCTATTCGTCGGAGACGAAATTCGATTCCGGCACCGGCTGGCCGAGCTTCTGGCAAGAGATCCCCAAGGCTATCGGCACGACCGTGGACCGCTCGCTCGGCATGACGCGCACCGAGGCGCATTGCCGCCGTTGCGGCGGCCATCTCGGCCATGTCTTCGACGACGGTCCGGCGCCGACCGGGCTGCGCCACTGCATCAACGGCGTCGCGCTGACCTTCAAGCCCGCCACAGCCTGACAAATTCCAACTGGATATGAAAAACTCCGGGCTTGCGGGCCCGGAGTTTTTTGCGCGGTCAGAGCTTTTTCAGGCGTGGACTGGAGGAGCTTCCCGAAACAGCTGCCCACGTCAGTGGCCGCCGCCGCCACCTCCGCCCGCCGCGGCCGGCTTGCGGATCAGCATGGTGAACATGCCAAGCGTCGCAAACAGCACCGTCAGCATGAAGAACACATCCATGAAGGACAGCAGCGCCGCCTGCTGCTGGACCATGCCAGACAGCTTGGAGATCGCGGCACTTGTCGCGTCGAGGCCGGGGGTTTGCTCGAAATTGAGCGTCATGTTCTGCAGCTTGGTCTGCGCGGCTTCACTGCCCCATTGCACATGTTCGGAGAGCCTTGCGTAGTGGAAGGCATTGCGGTCGATCAGCACGGTATTGATCAGGGCGAGGCCAACCGCACCGCCAAGGTTGCGGGTGAGGTTGAACAGGCCTGAAGCGTTCTTCAGCCGCTCGGGCGGCAAGGTGCCGAGCGCGATGTTGTTGATCGGCACCATGCACAGCATCATCGAACAGCCGCGCAGGATTTGCGGGATGAGCAGCTCATAGAAATCCCAGTCGGCGGTCAGATGCGTCATCCACCAGGTGCCGGTGGCGAAGCCGAAGAAGCCGATCATCATCATCAGCCGCGGGTCCATCTTATTCGACAGGATGCCCGAGATCGGCGCGGTGAAGAACATGGCCAGGCCGCTGACGAACAGCGCCTCGCCGATCATCATCGAATCGTAGCCACGGATGCGCCCGAGATACACCGGGTAGAGATAGGTCAGGCCGTAAAGGCCGATGCCTATGACGAAGGAGAACAGCGAGCCGAAGGCGAAGTTGATGTTGGTGAAGGCCTTCAGGTCGACGATCGGCTCCTCGGCGGTGAACGCCCGCCAGAAGAACAGCACCGCGCCGATGGTCATGACAATGGCGCAGATGAAGACGCCCTGATCCTGCATCCAGTCATTGTTGGGACCCTCCTCGAGCACATATTCCATGCAGCCCAGGAGAGCCGCCATGCCGGCGAGGCCCCACCAGTCGAACTTGCTGAACAGCTTGAGGTTGGGTTTGTCGAAGTCGATCAGCGTCCAGGCCGCCGCTGTGACCAGGATGCCGGGCACGACATTGACCAGGAACAGCCAGTGCCAGGACATGGCATGGCTGATGTAGCCGCCGACAGTCGGGCCGATGGTCGGCGCCAACGTCGCCACCAGGCCGATCATCGGCGAGACGAAGGCGCGGCGCGAGGGCGGGAAGATGGTGAAGGCAGCGGCGAAGACGCTCGGGATCATGCCGCCGCCGATGAAGCCCTGGACGGCGCGGTAGACAATCATCTGGTCGATGTTGGTGGCGGTCGCCGCCAGCGCACTGGCCGCGGTGAAGCCCGCCGCCGAGATCGTGAACAGCACGCGCGTCGACAGCATCCGGCTGAGGAAGCCCGACAGCGGGATCATCACCACTTCGGCGATCAGATAGGCGGTCTGCACCCACGGGATTTCGTCGGAGCTGGCGCTCAGGCCGGCCTGGATTTCCGACAGAGAGGCGGAGACAATCTGGATGTCGAGGATGGCCATGAACATGCCGAACACCATCGCCAGGAAGGCGATGACGCGCCGCGTCGAAATGGTGTCAGGCACAGCCGGCCTCGCCGGCGGCGCTCCTGCTGTCAGGGTTGCGGTTGCCATGGCATTGCTCCCCGGCGGCCGCTCAGTTCGACGCTGCCGCTGATGCCGAACCAGATGGGGCGGTACGGCTGTCGACGGCGACGACGACGCTCAGGCCGGCGCGCAGCTTGCCGCTCTTCAGCGCATCGGCGGGCACATCGATGCGGACCGGAACGCGCTGCACGACCTTGGTGAAGTTGCCGGTGGCGTTTTCGGGCGGCAGCAGCGAGAACACGGCACCCGAAGCCGGCGCCAGCGACGAGACGGTCCCCTCGAAGTCCTGGCCGTCGGTCGCATCGACCGAGATCTTGACCTTCTCGCCGGGCACCAGCCGGGCAAGCTGCGTCTCCTTGAAGTTGGCGACGATGTAGAGCTTGTCCATCGGCACGATGACGGCGAGCTTCTGGCCGGGGCTGACAAGGTCGCCCTGTTCGACCGAGCGGTTGCCGACGATGCCGTCATAAGGCGCCTTGAGCACGGTGAAGGAAAGATCGCGCAGCGCCTTGTCATGGCTGAGCTGCAGGGACGCCAGCGTGCTCGCCGATTCCGCGCGTTGCGCCTGCAGCACGCCAATATTGGCCTGCGCGGCGGCGATCTGTGCGTCGGCGCCGACAAGGGCGGCATCGGCCTGCTGGACCGCCGTCTGGGCGTCGTCCAGCTGCGCCTGCGTGCCGACATGCGTCTTGAGCAGCTGCGAGGCGCGCGCCGCGACCTTGGCTGCATTGTCGGCGGCGGCCTGATCGGCGACCTTCTGCGCCTGGGCCTGCTGCAGCGAGGCGCGGGCTGCGTCGGTCTGGGCGTCGATACGGTCGAGCGTCTTGCTCAAGGTGGCGATCTGCGCCTCGGCCTGGGCGACGGCAATCTTGTAATCGCCGTCATCGACGACGAGCAGCGGATCGCCGGCCTTGACCAGCTGGTTCTCGCTGACCTTGACCTGATCGACATAGCCGGAAATCTTGGGCGAGATGAACGCCATGTCCGCCTGGACATAGGCGTCATCCGTCGAGATCATGAAGCGGCCCGTTGTCCAGTAATCGTAACCGTACCAGGCGCCGGCGCTCAGCAAGGCGACGCCGATGATCGGCAGCAGAAAAGAACGCACCGAGCGCTTCTTCTTGGCCGGGGCCTCTGCCGGCGGCGACGAGACGGGCTGGACAGGCATATCCGGTGCTTCCGTCGCCGGCGCAACCTTGGCGTTGGGGAAGGGACGGACTTCGGCTGTGGTCGGCGCGTTCGAGGACATGACATCTCTCTAAAGTTATAATATGATACTGAACCGTTCGGTTCGATCCGGCCGTTGACATAGCGCGTAAAGAGGACCATATCAAGGGCAATCGAACTGCTTGGTTCGAATTATTTTCGAGGTGTGACTTTCATGGCCGAGACCCCGCCCAATGTCGAAAACGAGTCGTGCGACGACCTGTTGGAAAGCTTGCGCCGTGGCCGCCCGGCCGCGGGGCAGGATCCGGTCAAGCGCAGCCAGATCATCGACGGCGCCCGTCGTGTCTTCATCGACAAGGGCTTCGAAGCCGCCTCGATGAACGATATCACCCGCGAGGCCGGCGTCTCCAAGGGTACGATCTACGTTTACTTCGCCAACAAGGAAGAGCTGTTCGAGGCGCTGATCGAGGAAGAGCGCGGCACCATCTTCAAGAACATGTATGACGTGCTGGACAACGCCGACAACCTGCGCGAGACGCTGGTGAAGTTCGGCAAGGTGCTGGCCCTCAAGATCACGTCGGCCAAGGTCATCCAGGCGCAGCGCACGGTGATCGGGGCATCCGACCGGATACCCGACATGGGCGCGCGTTTTTACGAGCGCGGCCCCAAGCGTGGCCACGACAAGGTCGCGGCCTTTCTCAATGCCGCCATCGAGCGCGACCTGCTGCGCATCGACGATGTCGATCTTGCCGCCTATCAGTTCACCGAACTGTGCCTGGCCGGTCTGTTCCGCCAGTGCATCTTCGCCTATCGCACGAAAGCCCCGACCCAGGACGAGATCGATCACATCGTCAGGTCAGGCGTCAGCATGTTCCTGAAGGCATACGGCACCGACAGGCTTGCGGCGGAAGAAGGCCATCAGACGATTGCTATCGAGGCCAAGCCTTAACCCAGTTCTAAGGTGTGTTGAGATTCAGGTCAGGCCGAGCCGAAAACGGTGGCTTTCGAGAACCGGAGCGGAGCGGACATTCGGGTCCGTGAGCACCGGAAGCGCAGAAAGCCGTCGTTTGCAGGCCGGCATCACCTGAATATCGACATAGCTTAGCCGCCATTGGCGGCAAGCACGATGGCCGCCTGCAATTCCTGAAGGCCCTCGCCTTTTTCCGAAGACGTCGCCAGCACGAACGGGAACGCCGCCGGCCGCTTCTTGATCTTTGCCAGCGTATCCTCGATCAGCCTCGGCACGCCGGCAGTCTTGATCTTGTCGGTCTTGGTCAGGACGATCTGGTAGGACACCGCCGCCTTGTCGAGCAGCGACAGCACTTCATCGTCCTTGGCCTTGATGCCATGACGGGCGTCGATCAGCACATAGACGCGCTTCAGCGTGACGCGGCCCTTGAGATAGTCGAAGACCAGCTTGGTCCACTCGTCGACTTTCTCCTTCGGCGCGGTGGCGTAGCCGTAGCCGGGCATGTCGACCAGCGCCAAGGGCGGCAGGTCGGCGCCCTCACCCGAAAATCCATCCGGCACGAAATAGTTGAGCTCCTGGGTGCGCCCCGGCGTGTTGGAAGTGCGCGCCAGCCCCTTCTGGTTGACCAGCGCGTTGATCAGCGACGACTTGCCGACATTCGAGCGGCCGGCAAAGGCGATTTCCGGCGGCCCTTCCGGCGGCAAGAATTTCATGGCCGGCACGCCGCGGATGAAGATCCATCCTCGCGTGAACAGTTCGGTGCCGATTATGCTGCTGTTCAGAGCGTTCAAGCTGCTGCCTCCAGAAGAGAAATATTGGCACCCCGGATAGCATCGAGGTTGCGGCTGACCTTGTCCACCGGCCAGTCCCACCACGCCACCGCCAGCAACCGCCTGATTGTCCGGTCGTCGAAACGCATCTTTACGATCTTGGCCGCGTTGCCGGCGACGATCGCATAGGGCGGCACGTCGTGCGTCACCACCGATTTCGCGGCAACGATGGCGCCGTGGCCGATTTTTAACCCGGGCAAGATCACCGCCTCCATGCCGATCCAGACGTCGCTGCCGACAATGGTGTCGCCGCGCACTTCCCTGGACCAGGTCGCCGGGTCAAAACCCTTTTCCCAGCCATGGCCGAAAATATTGAACGGATAGGTCGAAAAGCCGGACATAGCGTGGTTGGCGCCGTTCATGATGAAGCGCGCGCCCTCGGCGATGGCGCAGAACCTGCCGATGATCAGCTTGTCGCCAATGAACGGATAATGATGCAGGACGCATTTCTCGGCGAATTTGTCCGGCCCGTTCGGGTCGTCATAATAGGTGAAGTCGCCGACCTCGATGTTCGGCGCGTTCACCAGCCCCTTGAGGAAGCCGACGCGGGTATGCATCGGGATCGGGTGCTTGATGTCTGGGTTGGGTCCGTCCATGTCGAAATCCGTCAGAGAAATGGCAGCCAGGCCCATCCGAAACTCGGATGCGCCCGTTCAAAATAGCGTGATCCGCCCTATAGCACCAATCGGGCGACGAGCGAGCTTTCCTTGACGGCCTTGCTCATTTGCTGCCGCGGCAAATCACGATCGGATCGGACAGCGCACTGTCGAAACCGCTGCCCTGATAGACGGTGACATTCGTGGCGCCGGGCGGCAGCATGAAGCTGCCTTCGACGATTTTCTGGTCTCCGGTCGGCATGTGGAGAGCCCAGCTATAGGTGCAAAACTGAGGCGGCGCCTGGGGTTCGACGTGGCTGCAGTTCAATTGCGCGCCACCCAGCATGGCGGCGCCGCCGCAGCTGACGGCGTCCTTTGCGAACGCAATGCCCGGCCATCCCGCGATGGCCGCCACGGTCGCGATCTTCAGCCAATTCATCGTCGTATCCTTGCCCGGCAACTGCCTGCTACCTGAGGCTTTTGTGGCGTAGCAGCCCATGCGTCATTTTTTCCAGGCGGGCTTAGTCCGTCTTGCGCACCGCGTCCAGCGGGATTATGTGCATGATGATAATAAGCATGCTCACTAAAAGTCGCGCCGAAAAACTCCAGTGCCTCCCATGCCATCGTCACCCAACATCAGCTTCGTGCTGCACGATGTCGCGCGCCTGCTTCGAAAGCGGTTCGAGCAGAGGTCGCGGGCATCGGGGCTGACCCGCGCCCAGTGGCAGGTGCTGGCCTATCTCTGCCTGAATGAAGGCATCCACCAGAGCAAACTGGCCGATCTTATCGAGATCACGCCGATCACGCTCGCCCGGCTGCTCGACAGGATGGAGGCACGCAGCTTCATCGAGCGCCGGCCCAATCCCGCCGACCGCCTGGCATGGCTGCTTTACCTGAAGCCGCAAGCCCATCCGCTTATCGAAATCATGCGCAGCAATGGGCAGAAGACGCGTGACGAGGCCTTCGTCGGCCTTTCCGCGGATGCGCAACTGCATCTGCTGCAAACCCTATCCTCATCAAATCCAATCTGCTCGCGGCTTGCGCCCAGCCTGCCGCCGACCGGGAGAAAACACATGGCTGAATCAACCTCACCAAAGAAGCCTGTCGAAGAAGATGGATCCGCCGCCGACCGGGCGCGCGATCAGGTCATCCGACTGGACAGCGAACGCGAGCAAAGGCGAGCCGGCACCCTCATCGACAATGACGAGCTCGAAGCACCGGTCGCCCTGGAGCCGGCGGCGCTCGAGGCTCCGTCCAAGGAGCCACGCCAGGCCGGGGTTGCGGTGGCGCCTCCGGCGACGGTCAAGCCCAGGCGCAGCCTGACGCGGCCGATCCTGTTTGCCCTGCTTCCGGTCGCCCTGGTCGTCGGCGGCTACTACTACGTCATCGGCGGCCAGGTCATGACAACGGACAATGCCTACATCCAGGCGCAATCGCTCGGCGTTTCCACCGATGTCTCCGGCACTGTGTCCGAGATCGACGTGCACGAGAACGAGGCGGTGAAGAAGGACCAGGTGCTTTTCCGGCTGCGGCCGGCCTCTTTCGAAACCGCTCTTGCCGCCGCCCAGGCGCAGCTCGGCACGGTGCGCAACCAGGTGCTGACCCTGCAGGCGAGCTACCTGCAGTCGCAGGCGCTGATCGAGCAGGCGCAGGCCGACATCCCCTACTACGAGGCCGCTTTCCAACGCCAGCAGGATCTGCTCAAGACCTCCACCTCCTCCAAGGCGACCTTCGACAGCGCCCAACACGACCTCGTCGCCGCCCGCCAGAAAGTGTCCGTTGCCCAAGCGCAGGCACAGGCGACGCTTGCCCAGCTTGGCGGCGACGCCAGCCAGCCGGTGGAGAAGAATCCGTTCTACCTTCAGGCGCAATCGGCGGTCGACGACGCCCAGCGCAACCTTGCCGATTCCATCGTCAAGGCGCCGTTCGACGGCATCGTCACCAATGTCGACGCGCTTCAGGTCGGCAAGTACCTGCCGGCTTCGCAGCCGGCCTTCAGCCTGATTTCGGCGACCGATCTGTGGATCGCGGCGGAGCCGAAGGAAACCGAACTGACCTATGTGCGGCCGGGACAGACGGCGACGATCAGCGTCGACAGCTACCCGGGTGCCGTCTGGCACGGTACGGTCGCCTCGATCAGCCCGGCGTCGTCGTCGAGCTTCTCCTTGCTTCCGGCGCAGAACACCACCGGCAACTGGGTCAAGGTCGTACAACGCATTCCGATGCGCGTGACGTTGGACGATCTCCAGGGCAAGCCGCCGTTGCGTGGCGGGATGAGCGTCGTGGTCGGCATCGATACCGGCCATGCGCGCGGCCTGCCGGACTTCGTGACGGACCTCCTCGGCCGGTTCGGACAAAAGTCATGACCGGCGCGTCCGCGACAGGTGGCGTGGTCGCCAATCGCGGCGCCATCACCGCCTGCGTGATCCTCGCCGTCATCATGCAGGCGCTGGACACGACCATCGCCAATGTGGCGCTGCCCTATATCCAGGGCAGCGTTTCGGCGAGCGCCGACCAGATAAACTGGGTGCTGACGTCCTACATCGTCGCGGCGGCCGTCATGACGCCGCCTTCGGGCTATCTTGCCAATCGTTTCGGCCGCAAGCGCATCCTTTTGATATCCATCACCGGCTTCGTCGTCGCATCGGTGCTGTGCGGGTTCGCGCAGTCGCTGCCCCAGATCGTCGGCTTCCGCCTGCTGCAAGGCCTGTTCGGCGCGGCCCTGGTGCCGCTGGCGCAGAGCATCCTGCTCGACATCTACAGCGTCGAGGAGCGCGGCTCGGCGATGGCGCTGTTCGGCGTTTCGGTGATGGTCGGGCCGGTGCTCGGACCGGTCATCGGCGGCTGGCTGACCGAGAATGTCAGCTGGCGCTGGGTGTTCTACATCAACGTCCCGATCGGCGCGCTGGCTTTCGCCGGCGTGTCGATGTTCGTCCAGGAAACCAAGACGGACCTCAAGGCCAGGCTGGACTGGCTGGGCTTCGGCATGCTCAGCATAACCATCGCCGCGCTGCAGATGTTCCTCGATCGCGGCGAGCAGCTCAACTGGTTCTCGTCGTCCGAGATCATCGTCGAGGCGCTGATCTGCGCGTCGGCCTTCTACATCTTCCTCGTCCACACCTTCACCGCCAAAAACACCTTCGTGAACCCGCGGCTGTTCCTCGACAGGAATTTCGCAGTCGGCATGATCTTCATCTTCATCATCGGCATCACCTATCTGGCCTCGCTGGCCCTGATGACGCCTTATCTGCAGACGCTGATGGGCTATCCGGTGGTGACGGCCGGCATCGTCATGGGGCCGCGTGGGCTTGGGACCATGGCTTGCATGTTCCTGGTCGGCAGGCTGATCGGCAAGGTGGACACGCGCTGGCTGCTGCTGACCGGCCTGCTGGTCACCGCCTGGGCGATGTACGACATGACCGGCTGGACCCCTGATGTGTCGCAATGGACGATCATCAGCACCGGCTTCATCCAGGGCGCTGGCCTGGGCTTCCTTTTCGTACCGCTGACCACCATCACCTTCGCCACGCTGGCGCCGGAGCGGCGCGCGGAAGGCACAGGCCTTTACAATCTGTCGCGGAACATCGGCTCCAGCGTCGGCATATCGGTGGTCACCGCGCTGTTGACGGAGAACGTGCAGATCAACCACGCCAGCATCGCCACCTATGTGACGCCCTACAACCAGGCGTTCGGCAATCCGGCGATCTTCCAGGCGATGGACCCCTACAGCGCCGCCGGGCGTGCCGCGCTCGACGGCGTGGTGACGCTGCAGGCGACCATCATCAGCTACATGAACGACTTCAAGCTGATGATGATCCTGTCGCTTGCCGCCATTCCGCTGGTTCTGTTGCTGCGCAAGCCGGCGACTCCGGCCAAGATCGACCACAGCGCCGTGATGGAGTGACGGTCGAAGCTCATCCGGCAGGACAAGCAACAGCCGAAAAGAAACCGGGGTCCTGTGAGGGACTACAGGACCCCGGCCGATGCCGATACGACTTCCCAAGAAACATGGCACCTCGTCATGAGGTGGGACGGCAGGCCGAGAAAGCCCCAACGGACCTGCCTTGATCCCCTTTGCCGAAAGCCGTTACTTCGGCAACAGCACCTTGTTGACGACATGGATGACGCCGTTCGACTGGTTGACGTCGGCGATCGTCACTCGCGCCTCGCCGCCTGACTCATCCATGATGTAGAGCTTGCCCTTCTTGACTTCGGCGGTCAGCGTGTCACCGGAGACGGTTTTCATCTCGTACTTGCCGCCCATCGCCTTGGCCTTCTTCATCATTTCGGCGCCCGAAATCTTGCCGGCCACGACATGCGCGGTCAGCACCTTGGTGAGCTTGTCCTTGTTCTCCGGCTTCAGCAGCGTGTCGACGGTGCCCTTGGGCAATTTCGCAAACGCTGCATTGGTCGGGGCAAAGACTGTGAACGGGCCAGCGCCCTGCAGCGTGTCGACCAGGCCGGCGGCCTTGACCGCGGCGACCAGCGTCGTGTGATCCTTCGAATTGACGGCGTTCTCGACGATGTTCTTGGTGGTGTACATCGGCGCGCCGCCGACATTCGGGTTTTTGGCATAGGCGGGCGCGGCAATCGCCACGCCGGCGATGAGCGCGGAAAAGGCGATGGTCCTGAATGACGGCAAGCGCATGTGGTCTTCCTCCGGGTGAGGGCTGATCGGAATTGATAGCCTTTGGAAACGCACAGGCAGTCACGCCCCCGGCGAGGCGCAAGTTTCGCCGATCACGGGAACGTGATCCCGGAGTTGCTTAAACGGAAAAAGCCCCGCGCGAGCGGTAATGCAGTTCACTTAGGCACCTTCAGTGTTCTGACAGGATATTTGGCTGGTAGCTTTTTGACGACACGGGGGCATGATCGCCCC